>CAZIVU010000056.1:0-7591 GCA_964542865.1 uncultured bacterium
CCTCATCTTCCTCATAACGCTCCTCATCGTCCACCTTAAGAGCATTTTCAACTGATGAGAAAAGATGAAGGGTGAAGATGAGAAGTTCATGAGGTTGGCCATAGGGGAGGCTTTAAAGGGGAAGGGGAAGACGCTTCCGAACCCGTGCGTTGGAGCCGTCATAGTGAAGGGAGGAAGGGTCATCTCAAGGGGGTACCACAGGAGGGCGGGACTTCCCCACGCGGAGGTTGAGGCTATAGAGAAAGCCCGTGAGAGCCTTAAAGGTGCAACCCTTTACGTTACCCTTGAGCCCTGCAACCACTACGGAAAGACACCCCCCTGCTCTGAGAGGATTGTAGAGGAAGGCTTTAAGAGGGTTGTCGTTGGAACAAGAGACCCCAACCCCCTTGCGAGGGGAGGGGTTGAGAGGTTGAGAAGGGCCGGGATTGACGTTGAGGTCGGCGTCCTTGAGAGGGAGTGCAGGGAGCTGATAGATGATTTCACGGTAAACGTCATGCTTAAGAGAGCTTTTGTCTCCCTCAAGGTTGCCTCAACCCTTGACGGGAAGATAGCAACAGGGAGCGGACAGTCAAGGTGGATAACGTCCAAAGAGTCAAGGAGGGTTGCCCACAGACTGAGGAGCTACCACAGTGCCGTGATGGTGGGGATAGGGACTGTTTTGAAGGATGACCCGCTCCTGAATGTGAGGCACGTTAAGGTTGAAAGGCAGCCCCTTGCCGTTGTCGTTGACAGAGACCTCAGGATACCGACAAACTCAAGGCTCGTGAAGGAGAGGGCGAAGGAGCTTATCGTTCTCACGTCGGAGAAGTCCCTTCTCTCCTACAAGGCTGGAATCCTTGAGGATTTTGGGGTAGAGCTGGTGACCGTTCCTGAAGCTGATGGGGAGCTTGACCTTTCCGCTTTTCTCAAAAGGGCGGTGGATATGGGAATCTACAGCGTGATGGTTGAGGGGGGAAGCAGGCTCTCGTGGAGCCTTTTGAGGAGGAGGCTGATAGATAAGGTTTACATCTTCTACGCCCCGAAGTTCATAGGGGGAGACGGAATTCCCATCTTTTCGGGGGGTGTGGAGAGGCTCTCCGATGCCTTTGACGTTGAGGTTGTGGGTGTTGAAAGGGTTGGAAAGGACATATTTTTAAGGGGGTACCTCAACAGGAGCGTTCTGGAGTTTGAATGAAGAGGCTCTTTGTTGCCCACATGGTAAGAATTGACTTTTCCGATGTTAAGGAGTTCATTGAGGGGCTTGGTATATCCGGGAAGTGGGTTGAGGATGAGAACCTCCACTTCACCTACAGGTTCATAGGGAATTTTGAATCCGAAAGGGTTGATTACCTTAGGGAGGAGCTTCTGAAAAAGCTAAAAGATGTTGAAGCTCCCCCCGTTATCTACAGGGGATTGGGTGTATTCCCGAACAGGAAGTTCCCGAAGGTTCTCTGGGTGGGCGTTGAATCTGAAGGGATTTTAAGGGTAAAGGAGCGCGTTGATGCCTCCCTTGAGGTGTTCGGTATGGGAAGGGAGGAAAAGCCGTTCAGGCCCCACATAACGCTTATGAGGATTAAGAGGTTCAGGCGGTTTTCAAGGTTCAGCTCCTACCTTTACTCAATGAGGGATAGGGTCTTCCTGAGGGAGGTTGCCCATACGGTTTCCCTCGTTGAGAGCAGGCTTACGGAGAGGGGACCCATCTACACGGAGATAGAGAGGGTTGAGCTTAAGAGATGATTGAACTCCTCATCCCCCCATCGGTTGGAGCCGTGATTGGCTACTTCACGAACTACGTTGCCATAAAGATGCTCTTCAGGCCAAGGAGAGCTTACCACATTCTCGGCAGGAGAATCCCGTTTACCCCCGGCCTTATCCCCTCGAAGAGGGGGAAGCTTGCCGAGGCTATAGCAAAGGTCGTTAAGGAGAACCTTCTGACGGAGGAGTCCGTCAGGAGGAGGCTCAACGAGGAGAACGTAAGGAGGAGCATAGGGGAGCTCGTTGACAGGTTCTTTGAGGGTTTCATGGAGAACGTTGACGGCTACGTTGAGCTTTTCCTGGAAAAGGTCGGCAACAAGCCCCTTTCGGAGATTATCAACGTCCGGGATGTTGAAGATGGGATTAGGAAGTTTTCTGTGAGCGTCTTAAAGGGCTTGAAGGAGCAGAAAAGGTCCCTTAACGAGCTTCTCCCCCCTCAGGTAAGGGAGAAGCTCTACGCTGCTGTCGGCTTTTCCGTTGAGAGGGCTATCTCCCTCCTTGAGGAGAACATAGGGGATGAATCGTTCAGGCTGACCGTGAAGGGGCACATAAAGAGGAACCTCTCAAGGCTTTTCAACAGGTACGTGAAGATTATCCCCGAAAGGTCGATAGACGCCCTATCTGAAAGGCTTTCGAACGTTGCGGTGAACTTCCTTAAGGACATAGCCGAGGATGAGAGCCTGAGGATGAAGGTGGTTTCGGTTTCCCGGGCAAAGGCTGAGGAGCTTCTCAGCAGGCCCATCTCGTCCTACTTCTCATCCCTGAAGCCCGAGGATGAGGAGAAGCTGTCCGATGCCATCTCCGGCTCGCTAATCAGGGCTTTGAGGGAGGGCATGGAAAAGCCCATACTGGAGACCCGCTTTTTCAGGGAGAGGCTCTTTCACCTCCTTGTAAACCTCGTAAAGGAGGCCGGAAAGAGGAACAGGAGGTACATATCAGAGGTTGCAACGGAAAAGCTCCTCGAAGTCATAGAGCTTGAGATCCCCGTCATAATGGACTCCCTTGATGTTGAGTCCATGGTGAGGGACAGGGTTAACGCCCTTCCCATGGGGGAGGTTGAGGAGCTCGTCCTGAAGCTAATAGACGAGGAGCTTAAGTACATAACGCTCCTCGGAGGGGTTCTGGGTTTCCTCATCGGGGGCCTTCAGGATATCCTCCTCTTTGTCCATTTATAACTTCCCTCCGCGGGTTCAACCGATGGAGGTTTTGGTGTATCATTTCCCTATCCTTTGAAGGAGGGTTGAAATGGATATAAGGAAGGTTCCGGCAGGGAAGAACGTCCCCGAAGATGTCAACGCCGTTATAGAGATACCTCAGGGTTCAAACGTCAAGTATGAGCTTGACAAGGAGAGCGGTGCGGTCTTCGTTGACAGGTTCCTCTTCACCCCGATGTTCTACCCGTCAAACTACGGCTTTATCCCAAACACGCTTGCCGAGGACGGAGACCCGATAGACATACTCGTTATATCCAGACAGCCGGTTGTTCCCGGGAGCGTTATAAGGTGCAGGCCCGTTGGCGTTCTCATAATGGAGGATGAGAGCGGAAAGGATGAGAAGGTTCTTGCCGTTCCCGTTGAGAAGCTCGACCTAACGTTCAAGGATGTAAAGGAGTACTCCGACCTTCCCGAGGCAACGCTGAACGAGATTAAGCACTTCTTCGAGCACTACAAAGACCTTGAACCGGGTAAGTGGGTAAAGCTCAAGGAGTATAAGGGTTCTGAAGAGGCAAAGAGGCTGATAGTGGAGGCTGTTGAAAGGTTTAACCGGTAGAGTTTTCGCTGACAGTCCTGTTCTTGCCGCCCCTCTTGGCGGCGTACAGCCTTTCATCGGCAATCCTGATAAGCTCGCCGATGTCCACGTACGTTCTCGTGTCCTCCGGCATGGATGCGACCCCGATGCTTACCGTTATACGCCTTCCGGTTCCGAAATCTTCCCTCTGTATGGCATTCCTTATCCTCTCGCAGACGATGACAGCCTGAAACTTGCTGGTTTCTGGAAAGAGTATGAGAAACTCCTCACCTCCGAACCTGAACGGGAAGTCGCTCCTTCTTACCTGCCTCATTATTATCTCTCCGACCCTTCTTAAAACCTCATCCCCCTTTTCATGGCCAAAGGTATCGTTTATCAGCTTGAAATCATCAATGTCAATCATGCATGTTGAAAGGGGTTTCCTTACCCTCTCGTGGAGGGCTGTGAGCTCTACAGTTAATTTCCTTAGGAAGTTCCTGTTGTAAAGCCCGGTCAGGATATCAACCGTTGCCTCCTTTTCAAGCCTGTCAATAAGCCTGTTTATCCTGTTGACGAGCTGTCTTATGAGCCTGTATATGGAGAAGAACTCCCAGAAGGCAAACTTCAGTCCTCCATCAACCTTGAGGACACCGGACTTAAGCGTCTCTATGATGTTTGAGAACTTCGATATATCGGAAAGGAGGTTCCTGTAAAAGCTGAAGAGGAAGGCAGAAACTGCTACCCCTGTCAGGACAAAGAGCAGCCCAACCCCTCCAAGGAGCTGGTTCCTCAGGTTTACATATTCAGACCTGCTGTAAACCACCCCGAAGATGGCATCAACCCTCCTGTTCTCTTGAAACAGCAAAGATGAAGCAATCTCTGTGTAGATAGGGTAGCACACCAACAGCTTCCCACTCACATCGTAAACGCTTAGCTTGTCTGCGTTCCTGCAGATATCGAAGAACCTCTTTGAACCTTTATCCCCGTAAAGCTTCTCCCTGTAGTAAAAGAACACGTGTTCCTTGTCCTTAATTCCCTTCGTGGAGCTCTCTATCAGGTGCTTTATGTAAGGGGGACTATAGAAGAGCTGGACGTTTGAATATATAAGGTTTGCCGTTGATGAGGTTATCTCCTTTCTCGATGATATGTATCCTGTCTCAATCTCATGTAGTATCAGGAAAAAGGTGATAACCATGAAAACTGATGCAACAATGGCAGGGAACACGACAGTTTTTAAAATTGCGCTTCTGATTTTCTCCATACGTAGACCTTTGCCGGGCAGTCGAGGATGCTTTTTTTCGGTTTTCCGTCCTTAAGGATTGAAACGATCCTCCTTGAAAGTACCTGATAGTCGGTGCCGTAGATGAAGTTGACGCCGAACTTCTCCGTTTCGGGCATGTTGGATATCGTGATAATTCCCCTCAGCGATGTGAAGTCCAGCAGCTTAAGAAGGTTGCTCACTCTCATAACAACCGGGTCGGGGAAAAGGTACACAAACCTGTAGCTTTGAAGCTTGTCAAGGACTTCACTTACATCATCCTTCACAACGAACACCCTAAACCTTCTATCACCTTTGACCTGCTTTTTTGCAATCTCCTCCGTCCTTCTGCCGACAAGGAGGGCAATCTTTTGGGGCTTCAACCCAGTAAACTTGGAGAAAACCTCAACTGTCCTCTTCGGGAGGGGAAATATCCTTATCCCCGTGAAGTTACCCTTTAGGTTTAACTCCTCTGGGAAAAGGACAAAGCTGTAGATACAGATTTTCCCCTTTGAGCAGATGTCCCTTGACTTAACAACAGCAGGTGTTCCCAAGAGGATGAGCTTGTCGCAGTCCCAGCTTGGCCTTTTCAGCTTCTTGAGGCTAATCGAGTGCATGTCCCCCTGTTCGAGCGAATTGACGATGTCTGAAACAACGTCATTGATAACATCAAAGTTGTAGGACTTGACAATGCACACACACTCCCCAGCGGCGCTTGAAACAAAGATAAAAACCGCTAAAGCTAAGTTAAAAAGCAATCTCATAGCTGATGAAAACTCTCCTTCCGTAATCAATCATTCCCGAGGGTTCTATAGGGGCAAGCTGGACGGACACCGGGTAGTATACATCCCTGTCAAAAACGTTATCAACCCTAAAGGAAAGGTAAGAGGAGCCGGATAGCCTGAACCTCAGGTTTGCGTTAACAACGTAGAACCCCGGAACGCTCTTTACCTCCTTCCCGGAAACTCTTGAAAGGGCGAGGGCGTTCACATCAAAGAGGAGCCTCTCATAGCTAAACGTTACTCCTGAAATTCCCTTCCACTCCGGCATCTTGAGGCTGTAGGTCTCAAGTCCACCTTTCAAAACCCTGCTGTAGGTTAAGCTGCCGTAAACCTGAACGTTTTCTGAAAGGAGAGCTTTTCCTGATATGAGAGCGCCAAATGTCTTTACATCCTCATCTGCGTTTGCCCACTGGAGAATTCCCTTTTTGTTGTAATCCTGCACTATGAAGTCTTTAATCCTTGATAGGTAAATCGTTGGCTCTATTGAGAACCTTCTGTTATTTACCTCGAACGAGAGCATGAGGGAGTCAACCTTTTCAAAGTCGAGATCTTTATTTCCCAGTACAAATAAGTTGTTCTTCAGGTAGAGCTCCTCAAGGGAGGGAACCCTTACAGCTCTCCCCCCGTTAAGTTTGATGCTGATCCCTTCCGATAAGCTGTACATTCCCGAAAAGTTAAAGGCAAATGCCGAGCCAACGTCGGAGAAATGTTCAACGTTAAAGTTTGAGAGGAGATACCACCTTCCCTTTTTTATGAAGTGCTGGGCGTAGATGGAAAAGAGATTCCTGATGTGGCTTCCGTATAAACTTTCCTGCTTCTTCAAGCTGGGAAGGAGCGATGGGGAGAGGGGGTTTAAAAGGTCAAAGTTGGTATAGGTATCTGCGTTGTAAAAGCTTACGTGTTCTGTATCGAAGCCGACAAGGAGACTACCAAAGCTGCTGAGGTTCCTCCTCAGGTCAATGGTGAAGCCCCCCTTCCAATCCTTGTTGTAGTAAATAATCTTCTGGCCCGGGAGGAGGTATGAGCCTCCCCTCTTCAGGTAGAACCAGTCAAGGTGTGATTGGGCATCAACGTCAAATCCTGAGAGCCTGAACCTGTATCCAAACTTTGAGAGGAGGGCTTTCCTGTCTGCAAAATCCCTGTTGCTTATCCTCCCGAAAACGCTTAAAGGGAAACTGTTATCCCTGTCAACGTAGTAGACGGATGAGTAAAAGCCCGAATCTGAGTTGAGTTTAAAGTGGAAGTTTGCATGCTTCCTGTAGGTTTCAAGCTCCCCTCTGCTGCCGTAATGGTCCGTGTAACTCCTTCCCCATACTATGTCCTCTCTGTATGAGGAGAACAGCAGAGCGCTCCACCCCTTAAACCTCCTTCCGAGAATGAGATAGGAATCGTTTGATTTCCAGTTCCCGTAGGATACTTCCGCTTTCCCCCTGTTAAAGTCATCAGCATCGTAAGTTACAAGATTTACAACTGCAAGGCAGGCATTTGCACCGTAGAGGGAAGTCATGGGACCGTAGATTATCTCAACCCTCTTAACGTTGTCCAGCGTTATGTTGTTGTCGGAGCTGAAGGATGAGCCTGTTACGGGGTCGGTGAGAGGCTGTCCATCTATGAGAACCTGAACCTTCTCCGAAAGGTAGCTCTGCCTTATTCCAAAAACACCAACCCCCAAAAGCCCAAAGTGGTTTACGTTTACGTAGAAACCGGGAATGTATTTCAAAAGTTCAAATAGGTTCTTTGCACCCCACCTGTTTATCTCCTCTCTCGTTATGACAACCATCTTCCTCGGAACTTCCGAGAGCTTCTCCTTCTGCTTCAGGGCTGAGATAACCTCAACCTCCTTCTGGATAAAGGCAAGTGTTCCAACCTGAGCATGGGATGTCGCGAGGAATAAGAGAGAAAGGAGAACCCCTTTAACCACTCTTTTCAACGTCAATCTCCCCCTTAAAAGCCTTTTTCATCATCCTGTATATAGTTTCAACGTCGCTGTCCGAGACCGTTCTCATGTCAAGGACTACCCTATCATCTTTGATCCTTGCAACAATTGGAACCTCAAAATCCCTCAGCATGCAGTCAAAATCCTCAACCC
>CAZIVU010000057.1:0-4517 GCA_964542865.1 uncultured bacterium
CTGCAAGGTGTGCGGCGGAGAAGGCAAGGCTTATGGGGATGGACCTTGAGAACTCGGTTCTCGCATCTGAGGCTTTCTTCCCGTTCAGGGACAGCGTTGATGAGGCTGCAAAGGTCGGAGTTACAGCCATCATACAGCCGGGAGGCTCCATAAGGGACAAGGAGGTTATTGAGGCTGCGAATGAGAACTCGATGGCTATGGTCTTTACGGGGATAAGACATTTCAGACATTAAAGGAGGAGTGATGGCTGAGAACAAACAGCAGCAGGTTCAGCAACCGATAGTTGCCGGGACTATGCCCTACAGGGTTGCAATGGCGGACGTTGATGCCTACGGGGTCGTCTACTATGCAAACTTCTTCACCATGTTTGAGAGGGGAAGGACAGAGCTTTTCAGGGCTATAGGCATAGACTACAGCAAGATATTCAGGCAGAGACAGATTCTCATGCCTGTCGTTGAGGCGGCATGCAGGTACGTTGCCCCCGTTGTTTACGACGACCTCATAAACATTGAAACGGCACTTACAAACATAGGCTCCAAGGGGATAAGGTTTGACTACAGGATTATGAGGGAGGATACCGTTTTGGCTTACGGTTTCACCCAGCACATATTCATAGACCCTCAGGGAAGGCCCGTTAACTTCGGGAACGAGGTTGTAGATATGCTGAAGTCAAAGGGGGTAATAAAGGAGGAGCAGGGAGAGGAGGAGCAGAAGGAGGAGAAAGGGGATGTCTCCTCAAAGCTCAAAAAACTTGTAACTGAGAGGATTAAGGGGGAAGAGAAGCCGAACTGATGGCAAGGAGCATCAGGCAGATACTTGAAAGGAGGCTGAAGAGGGTAGATCACTCGGGAGAGTTCCTCATAGGGGTTGTCGTGTCGGCTCATGGTCTCAGGGGGGAGGTAAAGGTAAAGCCCCTTTCAGACATATTTGATAGGCAGATAAAGGCTGTCAAGGAGGTTAACCTCTACAGGGGTCTTGGAAGGAAAAGGCTTGAGATTGAAGGCTTCAGGAGGTCGGGAAACACCTACATCGTTAAGTTCAGGGGAATTGAAAGCAGGGATGATGCTGAATCCCTTGCCGGATGGGAGGTCTGGATAGAGAGGGAGAAGTCCCCGCCGCTTGAGGAGGGGGAGTACCTGTTTGAGGAGCTTAAAGGGTGTTCGGTGTTCAGTGACGGGGAGAAGCTCGGAACCGTAAAGGATATCCTTGAGATGCCGTCAAGCCATGTTCTCGTCATCTGGACGGGCGAGAAGGAGGTTCTCGTTCCATTCATAGATGAGTTTGTGAAGACTGTTGACGTCAAGGGTAAGAGGATAGTCCTTACCCCCATTGAAGGTATGTTTTGATGGTTTTTGACGTCCTTACCGTCATGCCGGATATGTTTGACTGCTTCCTCAACGCCGGAGTTATCGGGAGGGCTTTAAAGGCGGGGAAGGTAACGGTAAACGTCCTTAACCTCAGGGATTTCACAACGGACAGGCACAGGACGGTTGATGATGTCCCCTACGGAGGGGGTCCCGGAATGGTCCTGAAGCCGGAGCCGATCTTCAGGGCTTTCGATAAGGTCTCGGAAGGGGGAAAGCCTTACGTGATACTTACCGAACCCTGGGGAGACCGTTTCAACCAGAGGATGGCTGAGGAGCTTTCAAAGAGGGAAAGGGTAATGATTATCTGCGGGAGGTATGAGGGTGTTGATGAGAGGGTAAAGGCGATCGTTGACCTTGAGGTCTCCATCGGGGATTACGTCCTTACAGGGGGAGAGCTTCCGGCAATGGTCATAATGGACGCTGTCATAAGGCTTCTTCCCGGCGTCCTCGGGAGCAGGGAATCCCTTGAGGTTGACTCGTTCGTTGACAGGGGGTTGTTAGGGTATCCAAACTATACCAGACCTGCCGAGTTCAGGGGAATGAAGGTTCCCGACGTTCTCCTCTCCGGCAACCATAGGAGGATTGCAAGGTGGAGGAGAAAGGAATCGCTGAAGAGAACGCTCCTTAAAAGGCCCGAGGTCATAGAGGAGCTTCTGAGAAGAGGTCTTCTTACGGATGAGGAGAGAGAGCTTATCGATGAGATAAGACTTGAGACAGAAGGTAGAAAGAGCCAACGATGATGGTATCCTCCTCAATCTCCTCAACCCTTGCCTTCTCAACGGGGATAACCTCTACTCCCATTTTTCCGGCGATGGCTGAAATCTCCTTTGCGCTCAATCCCCTGCCACCCTCTATGGACGTTACGAGGAGCCTCCTTCCACACGAGGAGGTGTAGGAGTAAAGGATCTCCAGTATCTCCCCGACCCTCTTATCCTTAAGTCCCGAGTACAGAACGTTAACCTTCAGGGAAAGCTTCCTCAAAGTCCTGACCGTTCCCCTCACCGCATCGGGGTTGTGGGCAACGTCAAGGATGATGAGGGGGTTTTTCCTGAATACCTGAAACCTTCCGGGGAGCTTGACCTTGAGAGCCTTTCGGAGCCTATCCGGGTCAAGCTCCTTCAGGAGGAACTTCGATGAGAATATAGCTGTAGCAGCGTTTACCGCCTGATGCTCCCCTATGAGCGGTGTTTCCACCTCCCATTCCACGTCCCCGTCCCTGTAGAGGAAGGACGTTCCGTTGAGTGAAAGCCTCACCCTCTCCGCACGGAAGTCAACTCCGTAGTGGAAGACCGTGTTCGTGTAGCTCCTTGAAAGCTCAAGAACCTCCTTCCTGTTTGCCGAGAGGATTAGGGGTCTGCCCCTTGCAACGGACAGCTTCTCACGGGCTATCTCCTCGATTGAGCTTCCCAGAAACCTCTCATGGTCAAGGTCAACGTGCGTCAGGACGGCAAGGTCATGCTCTACGGCGTTTGTTGCGTCAAGCCTTCCCCCCATTCCAACCTCAAAGATGGAGATGTCGCAGTCCCTGAAAAGGTAGAGGGAGAGGAGGAAGCAGCTTTCAAAGTAGGTAAGTCCGTGCTTTTCAATAATCCCTTTAAGCTTTCCGAACCCCTCGTCCAGCTTTCTGTCGCTCACCTGCCTGAGGTCAATCTTGAAACGCTCATTTACCCTTTCTACGTGAGGGGATGTGAAAAGCCCCGTTTTTATCCCGTGTTCTGAGAGAATTGAGGCGATGAGGTGGGATGTGGAGCCTTTCCCGTTTGTCCCGGCAACTATTACGGACTTTCCCCTTTTGATGTTGAGTTCCGATACAGCCCTTCTTACCCTTTCAGTGCCGGGCTTCCAGATAAACTCCTTGCCCGAGAGGAACCTTTCAAACTCAGTCATTCAGCAGTTCAATGATCTCCGTTATCTTTCCCTTGAGCTCCTTTCTGTTTACAACCATGTCGATCAAGCCGTGTTCCAGGAGGAACTCAGACCTCTGGAAACCTTTCGGGAGCTTCTGCCTTATCGTCTGTTCAATTACCCTCGGACCCGCAAAACCTATCAAAGCCCCCGGCTCGGCAACTATCACGTCACCGAGGAATGCAAAGCTTGCCGATACCCCTCCCATCGTCGGGTGCGTCAGGACGGATATGAACGGAACCCTTCTCCTCTTCATAAGACCTATGGCGGCTGATGTCTTCGCCATCTGCATGAGGGATACTATCCCCTCCTGCATCCTTGCTCCGCCGGATGAGGATATGCAGATGAACGGAATGCCGCTTTCCGCCGCCCTCTCCGCATTCCTCGTGACCTTTTCCCCGGCAACCCACCCCATACTTCCGCCCATGAACCTGAAGTCGAAGCAGCTCACGAGGACGGTTTTCCCGTTCAACCTTCCCTTCGCGTTGATGACGCAGTCCTTCATCCCGGTTTTTGCCTGAGCTGCCTTCAGCCTCTCCTCGTAGGTCTTTACATCTTTGAACTTCAGGAAATCCTTTGGCTCAAGCTCTCCATCGAGCTCCTCAAAGTTTCCCCCATCAAACAGCATGTAGAGCCTTGACTTTGCCGGGATGGGAAAGTGGTAGTTGCACTTCGGACAGACCATCGCGTTCTTCTCAAGCTCCCCCTTGAAGAGGAGCGTTTTGCACTTCTCACACTTAACCCACAACCCTGAGGGAACCTGCGTTGTCTTCTCCCTCTTCTCGATCCCTTTCCTGAAGAGCTTTTTGAACATGGCTATCCTTTAAAGCATGCAATATCTGGAAGGAGCTCCAAAAGCTCCTTGAAAGGCTTTGAAGATATGGTGTAGTAAACTTTGTTCCCCTGCCTTTTCTTGTCAACGATGCCCTTGTACCTCAGCGTTCTGAGATGTTGAGATAGCGATGACTGGGAGATACCGAGGAGCTTCTCAAGGTCGGTTACGCACAATGACCTGTCCTTCAGGGTGAAGAGGATCTTCAGCCTTATGGGTGATGCAAGGGCTTTCAAGCACTCGGCTCCATCCTCAAGCCTCCTGTCATCGAGAACGATCTCCTTTTCAGCCATCCATCCTCCAGAATTTTATTATAGTTCAATATGTAGTTAGCTCAATCTTTTAACTTATTATGTAAAATTATAATTCTTATCTTTCCCGTTTCAAGCCCATTTTATATAATCGCTTAAAAC
>CAZIVU010000057.1:4617-7531 GCA_964542865.1 uncultured bacterium
GTCAAGGCAAGGAATGAGGCTTTGAACGCTAAAACCCCTTCTGATAAGTCAAAGGCTGAGGCGAACCTGACAGTTGCGCTGAGGGGGCTCTTTGCCCTTGCTGAGGCATACCCCGAGCTAAAGGCAAACGTTAACTTCCTTGAGCTTCAGAAACAGCTTGCAGAGGTTGAGGACAGCATACAGCTTGCAAGAAGGTACTACAACGCTGTTGTAAGGGATTACAACATCCTCTGCGAGAGCTTCCCGTCGGTTATCATCGCAAACATCTTCGGATTCAGGAAGAGGGATTTCTTTGAGATACCCGAAGGGGAAAGGGAAAGTGTTAAGGTTTCTTTTTAGTTTTCTACTCCTGATATCAACCGCTCAGGCTTACGACTTTACGATAAGGGAGTACACCACAACCGTAAAGGTTAACAATGATAACACAGCCGACGTTTTTGAGGATATAAAGGTTCACTTCAACGTTCCAAAACACGGCATATACAGGGTTATACCCTTCAAGAGGGGGAGCGGGATTTATGACATCAGGGTCTTTCAGGATGGGGAAAAGGCGAACATCCACAGGCTCAGCAGAAAGGGTAACAGCGTTGAGGTTGTAATAGGCTACCCCGACAGGCTCGTTTCCGGAGATGTTGATTACCAGATACTCTACAGGGTGTTCAAGCCCTTTGACATCTCAAGGGGCAGCGTTGAGGTTGGTATAAACCTCATCGGCACTCAGTGGAGAACAAAGATTTCAAGCGCTTACTTTCAGGTTGACTTTCCCCGGAAGCCGGAAAACGTCAAACTTTTCTGCGGGAAGGAGGGAAGCCGGGCGTGCCCGGGTGGAAACCTTCACGTGGAGGGGGAAAGGGTAACGGGATACATCGGAAAGGAGCTCAAACCTTTTGAAGGCGTGTCGCTGTTTGCAACGTTGCCCGGAAGCGCGTTTCACAACCCCTCCCTTTCGGAGCAGCTGAGGTTTTACATCTTCTGGTACCCCTACGTTCCCCTTCTCCTGCTCTTCATCCTCATCCTGTTTTCCCTCTGGTACGTGTTTGGGAAGGACAGGAAGCCGAGGTTGGTTGTCAGGTTCAAGCCGCCGGAGGATGTCCCCCCTCAGGAGGCAGGGATTATCTACGATAACTCCCTTGACGGAAGGGATGTCGTGGCGATGATACTGAGCTGGGCGGAGAGGGGGTACGTGAGGATTGATGAGGTTGAGAAGGGCTCCCTCCTCTTCAGGAGGAAAGATTACTCCCTTTCAAGGCTGAAGGATGCGGACAGCTCCTTCAAGCCTTATGAAAGGAAGCTTTTCCGTGCAATCTTCTTCAAGCCATCGGTCAGGCTGTCGGAGTTGAAGAGGAGAACGTCGCTCTTTAAAGTCCTCAGGGATGTGAGGAAGGAGATGTTAAAGGAGGTTGATAGCTACGCCTATTCGGGTAAAACGCTGATTATCGGAAACCTCCTTGTAAAGCTATCAAAGGTTGCGATTGCCTTCATAGCCGTTTTCTCGTTCCCTTTCGTCGTTCCCTTCTTCGTTGCCATACTCGGAAGGGACAGATCCCTCTTTCAGCTCTTCTCAACGGAGAGGCTCGTTCTTTACGCCTGTGCCGTTATACTCTTCGTCTCCATCTACATATTTGGAAGGGCGATTACCAAGAGGTCTGACAGGGGAAGCGCCATATATGAGAAGCTGATCGGCTTCAGGGAGTTCTTCAAGAGGGTTGAAAAGCCCGTGCTTGAGAGGATGCTGAAGGAGGAGCCCGATTACTTCTCAAGGTACATGCCCTATGCAGCCGCCCTCAACATCCTCGACATCTGGGTTGAGAAGTTCTCCGGCATCCTTAAGAGCCCTCCGGACTGGTACCGGGGAGATATCTCCCGCATAGACACGGGTTTCTCAAAGTCCTTTTCAGGGGCTTTTGCCGCGGTTTCCGGCACATCATCGGGGTTTGCCTCCGGGAGCTCCGGCGGTGTCGGTGGAGGGTCTGTTGGTGGAGGTGGCGGTGGAAGCTGGTAGCTTAAAGGTTGTTTTCATGGGGACGCCTGAGTTTGCCGTTCCCTCGCTGAAGGCTCTTTTGGATGCCGGCTATGAGGTCGTTCTCGTTGTTACCCAGCCCGACAGGCCTGCAGGGAGGGGAAGGAGGATTACCCCTCCTCCCGTAAAGGAGTTTGCAAAAAAGCACGGCTTGAGGGTCATCCAGCCCGAGAGCCTCAAGTCTGGGGACTTTCTGAAGCTTCTAAAGGAGCTTTCCCCCGACCTGATAGTTGTTGTTGCCTACGGGAAGCTCATTCCGGGGGAGGTTCTCACCATCCCCAAGTACGGGGTTCTGAACGTTCACGCCTCCCTCCTTCCCAAGTTCAGGGGTTCATCCCCCATCCAGTCGGCGCTCCTTTCGGGGGAGAGGGAAACGGGGGTAACGATTATGGAGGTCACGGAGAAGCTCGATTCGGGTCCCATCCTCCTTCAGGAATCGATTCCCATCGGGGAGGATGACAATGCGGGAACGCTTCACAAAAAGCTCTCAACCCTCGGGGCAGCTCTTCTGGTTAAGGCTATTTCGGGTATGGTTTCGGGAAAGCTCAAGCCCAAGCCTCAGGATGACTCAAAGGCTACCTACTGCAGGAAGATAACGAAGCAGATGGGGAGGATAGACTGGAGCCTTGATGCCTCGTCCATCGTTAACATGGTGAGGGCGTTCACTCCCTGGCCATCTGCCTTCACCTCCTTCAGGGGTAAGCTCATCAAGATAACGGATGCAAGGGCTGTTGACTGTCCGGAAGGGGCGGATCCCGGGACGGTAATCTCGGCAGGAAAGGGGGCTTTGGTGGTGAAGGCGGGGAGAGGTTGCGTTAGGGTTATGAGGGTAAAGCCGGAAGGAAGGAGGGAGATGAGTGCGGAGGAGTTCATAAACGGGTACAGGGTTTGCCC
>CAZIVU010000058.1:0-7421 GCA_964542865.1 uncultured bacterium
ACCTACTGGGCGTAGCTGTGAAGTCCGGGGATGATAAGGTTTACGCCGTAGTAGGTAAATATCACGCTCAGGAATCCGAGTATTGTAAAGTATGCAAGAGGTTTACCCCTCAACCCCTTTATGTACCTTGCATGGAGGTATGCAGCATAGACGAGCCACGTTATGAGCGACCACGTCTCCTTCGGGTCCCACGACCAGTAGCCTCCCCATGCGTACTTTGCCCAAACGGCTCCAAGGATTATTCCTATCGTGAGGAAGACAAATCCAACTGCGACGGACTGGTACATGATGTTCTCAAGGGAGTCTATGCTTGGAAGGATGCTTGCAATCCCGTACCTCTTTATCACGTAGAGGAATGCCGTAAACACAAGAGAACCCACGAGGGATATACCGACGAAAAGGGGAACGTTCTCCCTGAACGCCGAGTAAACGATGAAGAAGATTATGAAGAACATCGTGATGAGGATAACAGCCCAATCCTTTCCGTTCGTGTCATCCCTCTTTGAGAAGTATGCGTAAGCAATTCCGGCGCTAAGAGCTGCTGCGGCGTATCCGATGAAGGTCGTGACAACGTGGAACAGCAGCCAGTTGCTCTGAAGGGCTGGGACTAAAGGTTCAGCCTCCTGACTGAAACCGAGTATCTGCGTTGAGGATTCGCCTATCAGAGCAAGGGGAAGGACGAACATCCCGAAGCTTCTGTTCCCGTACTTCTTCTCAAAAATCAGATAGAGGATAACCACAGACCAGCCAAAGAGCATAAGGGACTCGTACATGTTGGTGAAAGGAGCATACTTGTAAAACGCCGTCCAGTCGCTAACCATGTTTACGTTTGCCTTCTCCATTCCCCTTACCACGAAAGCTCCACCCTGAATGAGAACTCCGAGAAGGGCAAATAGCGTTCCGCCCTTCCCGGCTTTTTCGCTCTTTGAGAATGTATAGATCGTGTAGCTTAACGCCGAAAGAAGGTAGAGAACCATTCCGGCGTTAAAGAGCGTAACGGACTTAACCATCTCTCTCCTCCTTAGGGGTGTTAGAATATGAAGACCTTAAGACCCCTAAGACCTCCTCAAGCTCCTTCCCAAGCCCTTCAATCCCTTTGCTTGCCACTCCTCCTATAACAACGTTGACCCTGTTCCCCCTTGTAAGCTTTACCCTTCCCCATACCCTTCTGTGGCTCACGAAAAACGCTATAAAAAGGCCCAAAACCAAAACCGTGCTTCCGGTCCATACAACCCACGTTCCCGGGTCGTAGGAGACCTGAATGCCCGTATAGAAAACACGCTTAAAGTCAGCGAGAGCGAAGGAGATGTTTGTTCCCGGAATCCTGTACCAGGTAACAGGGTTTATCACGTACTTTTCAACCTTCCCGTCTCTTGTAAGCTGAACCTCAGCCCTGCTCCCGGAAATGCTAATGAGGCTCAGGTACAGCTTGTCAGATACCTTGAAAGGCTGCCCGATCGCAACAACAACGGGAACGGGTTTCCCCTTTCCCCTATCGATGTAGAAAACCGTTGCTCCCTGACCGTAGCTTGACTGGTAGAAGTAAATACCGCTATAGTTCAACGGGGTGTTAACCTCTATCATCTTCCTCTTTATAAGCTTCCCATCCTTAATAACTGAGAGGTCGCTTATATACTTCTTCGGCATCCCTGAAGGGTAAAGCTCAACCTTGAACCTGTTGCAGGCAAGTGAATAGGGGAGCTCTATCACCCTGTTGCTTCCAAAAAGGGTTACAAGATTGCTCTCACATCCCTCACACAGGCTCATGAAACCCCTGAAACCCAAAAGCGCCGTTAGGAGCCCTCCAATAAGGACGATTAGAACCCCGGCATGAACAACGTAAACGCCGAACCTTGCAAAAACGTTCTTGTCCGAGAAGATGTAAACCTCATCCTCTCGCCCTGAGGGAACCTTCTCCGCCCTGTATCCGAGTTTTGAAAGGGCATCAACCAACTTCGATGCAACGGCTCCGACGTCATCCGCAGACACCGTCAGCCTGTGAGCTATTCTCAAAGCGGCTTCACTCCCTTCCGGGAGCGTCTTCCTCGGGTACCTTGCAAGTTTCCATATCTTCGGAAGCCTTTTAACGGAACAAACTATAAGGTTAAGTCCAAGGAGAGAGAGGAGAAGGACGTACCACCATGAGTGGTAAACATCGGTAAACCCGAGAAACTTAAAAATTCTGTAAGCAGCCTCCCCGTACTCCTTCAGGTACTTGTCCGGGTCCTGCTGCTGCTCAACTATCGTCCCGATTATCGACGTAGCCGCAAGGGTTAAGAGGAGGAATATGGCGAGCTTGACAGAGCTGAAGATGTCGTAGAGAAACTTTAACATAGGGAGCCTCCGAGCATCACAGCAGCTTGATTTTGGGAATTAAACTATTTTTTAACCCTTAAGTCAACGACCTCAAAGCGAATGCCGTCCATGAGAATGGGGATAAAGGGGTCATCAACCGTCTCTCCCGTGTGGCAGACGGTAAAGATCGGAAGCTCTTTTACCCGGTCAAGGGAGAGAGCGTTAAGACCTCCAACTGTGGCTATCCTCAAAAGCTCCCTTAGTCTTACACTTCCCTCCAGCCTGTAGTAGAGGGTTTTCAGCTCCGATACGATGGAGAGGGAAGTGTTTGAGCTCAAGCCATCCGTGCCGATGGCAAGGTTTTCATAGCCTTCAAAGAACTTAAAGTTCGGAAACCCCGTATGGAGGTGAACGTTGCTCCTCGGACAGAGAACTATGCCACACCCCCTTTCCATGAGCCTTTCCACTTCGCTTCCTGAAAGGTTCGTGCAGTGAACGGCGATAAGGTTTTCGTTCAAAGCTCCGATTTTCTCAAGGTAGGAAACGACATCCTCCGCATAGACCCTGTCAAACCTCTTCCTTCCAATTATCGGGTATATAACCTCCTCAAAACGGTTTCTCTCACCCCTTACAAACCTCTCCTCATCCTTAACCTCACCGAGGTGTATCTGAAACCTGTACCCCTTCTCAAGGGCATCATCCGCCACCTTTTTAATGAGGGATGCCGAAACTGAGTAAACCGAGTGAACCGACAGGGGTTTCCTGAAAGCATCAAGGTCAGCATCCCTTCCTATTATTTCCGAGTAAACAACCCCCCGCTCAAGGTAATCGGGGGAGATTCCGAAGGACGAGATATCCCCAATCAGAGCCGTGCCGAACCTTTCAGACTGCTCAATTCCGCTCCTAACGCCACCGGATATCTCCTCAAAGGAGAGCTTCTGCCTGTTTCCGATGATCCAGACAAGCCAGTCGAAGAAGGATGCAAACGCTTCCGGGTCAAACTTCAGGCTGGAAAGCTCAAGGTGGCAGTGGGCATTTACAAACGGCGGGTATATACAGCCTTTAATGTTTATCCTCTCATCAAAGTCCCCCTCCGGCAGACCGCTGCCCGTTCCGGAAATCCTTCCACCCTCAACAACGACGTAGCCATCCCTGTAAACGTTAAGCTCCCGGTCAACAACCCAGTCAGCCTTCAGGAGAACTCTCACAGTTAAAGCCCCTCACAAGCTTAATCGCCTCATCCCTTTCAGATACCATCCCGAGAACCTGCATCTCAAAGAGCTTCTCCTTTATCCTGCCAACGCACCTGTTAGGCTCCTTAAAACCCTTTATCTCCATAATCTCATCCCCGGACAGGATGGGTTCAGTTTCAACAATCCTCCTGTAGAAGACAGCCATCTCCCTTACGAACTCCTCATACCTCTTAACATCGGCTCTCATTGAATCTGAGGTTGCCATCCAGTCCGCAACGCTGAGCAGGAGAACGTGCAGCGGGTAGTTGCCGCAATCCCTGAAGAAGTTAAACTTCGCCCTCCCGGAGAGCTTCCTCTCGTTGAACAGGAAAAAGGGCCTTAGATGGTTCCTTATAACTGCAAAGAGGAAATCGGCAACTTTCCTTCCGAAGGAGAGCCTTAAAGCTGCCTCCCTTGAAATCCTTGCTCCAAGAAGGTCATGACCGTAAAAGGTTAACCTTCCCCTTCTCCACTTCATCGTTTCTGGCTTTGCAACGTCGTGGAACAGGGCAGAGAGCTTCAAAGCCTCAATGTCGGAAAGCTCGGGGAGAAGCTGCGCACGCCCGACAGAGCCGTAGAACTCCTCACCTAAAATCTCCCCTCTCCTTTCAACAACACCTGGAACGTACTCAACGGTTCTCAGCGTATGCTCAATCAGGTTAAACTGGTGCAAACCTGATGGGGGAACGTTCTCAAACCCCCTAAACTCCGGGAAGACTTCGTAGATAACTGAAAGCTCAAACATGTCCCTGAAGGCAAGGTGGGTGTTTTCAAGGTTCAGCATCTTGATGACCTCATCCCTCAGCCTCTCAGGAGGTGAGCTTTCCAGTAAATTCAAAGCGCCATCAACCTGAGCTTTAAAGCTGTCCGCGTAGGAAAGGTTAAGCTTGGCCTTCAGCCTGATTCCCCTTAAAATCCTTACAGGGTCATCAACAATGGAGGTCTCTGAAACGGGCTTGAGGATACCCATCTCAAGGTCTCTGAACCCGCCAAACGGGTCTATCAGCTCAACGTCATAGGTAAGCGGGGAAACTACGTCAAACAGGGAAACAGCCATGGCGTCAATCGTGAAATCTCTCCTTGAAAGGTCATCCTCTATCGACGCACCTAAAATTCCCGAGATGTCAACCCTCACACCACCCTTTACGAAGGAAACGACCCTCTTTTCCCTCTCAAAAGCAAAGCCGGACGTTGAGATAACTTCTGACGCACAGCCCCTTACTGAAGCTGGATCATCCTCGGTTGCTATATCGATATCAAGACCCTCCCGGGGAACCCTGATGATTCTGTCCCTGACAAAACCTCCCACAAGGTAAGTTTTACCCCTGAAGCATCCGGACAATTTTTCAAGCAAAGGGTGGTAGAAAGTGAGCCTGTGGACCTTTCTCTCCATGGGGGTTAGTATAATAGCTTTCGGAGGTCTCTTCAATGGAGCTTGTCAGGGTAGAAAACCTTAGAAAGGTATACGAAACCGAAGCTGACAGGGTTGAAGCTTTAAGGGGCATAAGCTTCAGTATCAACAGGGGGGAGTTCTGTCTCCTCATGGGAGCTTCGGGTTCCGGAAAGAGCACGCTCCTCCACGTTATGGGGACACTTGACAGGCCGACCGGGGGCAAGGTCTTCTTCAAAGGGGAAGACCTTTTCAGGCTCTCGGAAAAGGAGCTTGCAAGCTTTAGAAACAGGAAACTCGGCTTTGTCTTCCAGTTTCACTACCTGATAAAGGAGTTAACAGTCCTTGAAAACGTTATGGTTCCGCTGCTCATATCGGGAGAGCCGGAAAGCTCCGCAAGGGAAAAGGCTGAGGAGGTATTGAAAAGTGTAGGTCTATGTCATAGATTATCTCACAGACCGTTTGAGATTTCAGGCGGAGAGCAGCAGAGAACGGCTGTTGCAAGGGCTCTGGTTACAGAACCTGAGCTTGTGCTTGCGGATGAACCAACGGGAAACCTTGACACTGAAGCGTCTATGAACCTTGTAAACCTCATGCTTGAGCTCAACAGGAACACGGGAACGACGTTCTTCATCGCAACGCACAACAGGGACCTGGAAAAGCTTGCAGATAGGGTATACTATATAAAGGATGGAAAGCTCGTTAAATAAACTGTTTTAAGAGGGAAAGCGTATGTTTGAAAAGTTTACGCAGAAGGCAAGGCAAATCATAATCAAGTCAAAGGAGGACGCTGTAGCGCTAAGGACTGACTACCTTGGAACGGAACACCTCCTCCTGACGCTGCTGAGGGAGGATGAGATAACAAACCAGATACTCAGCAAGTACAACATCTCAAAGATAAGGATTCAGGAGATCATCATCTCTCAGATTCAGCCGGCTTTCGATGAGGTTGACATAAACACAATTACCTTTACCACGGAGGCAAGGAGGGTTCTCGAACACGCACTTGAGGAGTCAAAGATACTCGGTCATGCCTATGTCGGACCTGAACATATCCTCATAGCCCTTGCAAAGGAAAGGTTGGGGCTTGCAGGGAGAATCCTGAGAAGCTATGGCCTTGACCACTACACGCTAAGAAGGGAAGTTTCCAACCTGATGAAGGGGCTATCAAGGGACAGGAAGAGCGTAAGGAAGAGCAACACGCCAAACCTTGATAAGTTTGGGCTTGATCTGACAAAGCTTGCAGAGGAGAACAAGCTTGACCCTGTTATTGGAAGGCAGAGGGAGATAGACAGGGTAATTCATATCCTTGCAAGGAGGAGGAAGAACAACCCTGTCCTCATCGGTGACCCGGGGGTCGGAAAGACTGCAATCGTTGAGGGACTTGCCATAAAGATATCAAACGGAGAGGTTCCGGAAAAGCTGAAGAACAAAAGAATCGTTGCGCTCGACATGGCGTCGCTGATAGCGGGAACAAAGTACAGGGGACAGTTTGAGGAGAGGTTAAAGGCTGTCGTCAAGGAGCTTGAAGGAAACAGGGACGTTATCCTCTTCATCGATGAGATTCACACGCTCGTTGGAGCCGGAGCGGCAGAAGGTTCAATGGACGCGTCGAACATCCTGAAACCTTCCCTTTCAAGGGGAACGATACAGGTCATAGGAGCAACAACCGTTGATGAGTACAGGAAGTACATCGAGAAGGATGGAGCCCTTGAGAGGAGGTTCCAGCCGGTAATGGTTGATGAGCCTTCAATGGAGGACAGCATAGAGATACTGAAGGGGCTTAAGGAGAAGTTTGAAGAGTTCCACAACGTAAAGATAACAGATGAAGCAATAGAAAGGGCTGTAAAGCTTTCAGTAAGGTACATCAACGACAGGAAACTTCCCGACAAGGCGATAGATATAATCGATGAGGCGGGAGCGAAGGCACAGCTCAGGTTTGGAAGCAAACCCATTGAGCTTAAGAAGCTTGAGGATGAGATAAACAGGGTAAAGGCGCTCAAAGAGGAAGCTCTCGCCATGGCTGAGTATGAAAAAGCTCACGAGCTTAAGAAGAAGGAGATAAGCCTCACGGCAAAGCTTGAGGAGCTCAACAGAAGCTGGCTGTCCGAGAAGAAGTCTGAAAAGCCCGTTATTACTGAGAGGAACGTTGAGGAGATTGTGGCTCTCTGGACAGGAATTCCCGTTCAGCAGCTTCACGAGAAGGAAACCGAAAGACTTGCAAAGCTTGAGGTTGAGCTTCACAAGAGGGTTGTCGGTCAGGATGAGGCTGTTTCAGCGGTATCGAGGGCTATCAGAAGGTCAAGGCTGGGAATAAGGAGCAACGCCAGCAGGCCGATCGGCGCATTCCTATTCCTCGGTCCCACCGGTGTGGGGAAAACGGAGCTTGCAAAGACGCTTGCGGAGGTCCTTTTCAGCGATGAGAGGGCAATGGTCAGAATTGACATGTCCGAGTACATGGAAAAGCATACAGTCTCAAGGCTTATAGGTGCACCTCCCGGGTA
>CAZIVU010000059.1:0-7371 GCA_964542865.1 uncultured bacterium
AGTTATAATTCCTCTGGAGGTGACCTTGAAGGTTTCGGGTGATATGCTCCTGAGGGAGGTCGTTGAGAAGTTTCCCCAGCTTGAGGAAAAGCTCTACGAGTACATCGGGGAGTGCCTTCGGTGCAGGGGCTTCATGGATGAGAGGCTCTCGGATGTCTTTTCAGCTCACGGGCTTGACTGGGAAAGGTGTGTGGGGGAACTTAACAGGGTTTTAGAGGGTGGACATGGACGTTAGGAGGGCGGTGAGGAGCGTTGCGGAGATGATGGCGTGCGCCGCAATAACGGCTCCCAAGGCAAAGGGTGTAAACCTGCTGAGGGTGAAGTTATTTGAGGGGGAGGAGAAGGACAGCGTTGCAAGGCTCATGGAGGAGATAGGGAGGGAAAAGAAGCTTCCGTTCTTTGTGAGGGATTCCGGGAACGTCCTTGAAAGCCCTGTCGTTCTTTTCATAGGCACGCTTGTATCCCCGAGGGGAGTCCCAAACTGCGGTTTCTGCGGGTTCAGGAACTGTGAGGAGTCGGAAAGGGCAGGAGCTTACTGCTCCTACGCCGTCGGAGACCTTGGGATTGCCATCGGCTCGGCTGTGTCGATCGCTTCGCTCCACCACATCGACAACAGGGTCATGTTCTCCTTCGGGAAGGCTGCAATAGAGGGTGGTTTCGTTGACAGGGGCGTAAAGCTCGGCTACGGGATCCCGCTTTCGGTTTCCGGGAAGAACATATTCTTTGACAGGAAAGGGTGATGGACAGGGTCTGGATTGTCTATGCCGGTAAAGAGGGGGTTGAAACAACGGGGATTGACTCATCGAAAATTCATGAAGCCCTTGAGATACTTAAGGGGAAACCGTGCTGGATACACCTGAGGAGCATCGATGAGGATGTGGAGGAGGTGATAAGGGAGAGGTTTTCAATAGATGAGCTTTCCGTTGAGGACTGCAGGGTCGGGGACAGGTCAAAGATTGAGGTTTTTGAGAACTACGTCTTTTCACTGATCATCTACTTCGATGGGGGTATAAGCAGGAGGAAGAAGCTCTGTGCCTTCTGGGGAAAGGACTTCATCCTTACCGTCGGGAGCAGGAGGCTTTTTGAGTCGGCAAGGAGGGAGATATCCCTTGAGGAGGAGCCGTTCGGGAAGGGGATGGACTGGATATTCTGGGTTCTATCGAGCCTGATAGCCGATAAGTTCAGGGATGTCTGCAACGTCCTTGAGGAGCAGTCAGATGAGGCGGAGGCAAGGGTCTTTAAGGAGCAGAACCCCCAGCTCCTTGAGGATATATCCGATTTGAGCTTTGAGATACTTACCCTCAGGAGAACGGTTAAGCAGGTTCACGACGTTTACAGGGGTCTCCTCTCAATCCCGTCGGGGTTTGTCAGGCCTGAGAACGTTCACTACTTCAGGGACCTCTTCGACGAGATAACGATGCTTCATGACAGGGCAGAAGCCCTCCACGAGTTTATACAGAACGTTCTTTCCGTTTTCTCGTCGCTCATATCCTTCAAGCTCAACGACATAATGAAGACGCTCACGATAATAATGACCATCCTTGCTCCCCTTACACTGATAACGGGGTTTTACGGCATGAACGTTGTGGGACTTCCACTTGCCCGTTCAGGCTCCGGCCTTCTCGTCATATCAGCCTTCATGCTGCTCATCAGCTTTGCCTTTCTCCTCTTCTTCAAGAGGAAAAGGTGGATATAGCTTCCTGAAAAGCTCGAAGAGCTCCTCCGGAGATAGCTCCTCAGCCCTCTTTGATATCAGGTTTTCAACACCTTCCGGGTATGAACTCAGCTTGAGGTTGTTCTTCAGCTTCTTCCTCCTGTTTGAAAATGCCCTCTTAAGGAAACTTTCAAACCTGTTCAGTTCCTGCCTCTCAAGGAGCTTCCTCTTTGGCTTAAGCATGAAGACCGTTGAGTAGACCTTTGGAGGGGGGTAGAAGGATGACGGGGGAACGTCAAAGAGCTTTTTGACGCTGAAGAAGAAGTTTACGAGGGCTGAGAGGTAGCCGTAGTCCTTTCCTCTCCCCTTTATAAACCTGTCGGCAACCTCCTTCTGCGTCATAAATACAGCCAGCTTCAGGTTATCCGCACCGTTAAGGACGTTCCTGATTATTGCCGTTGATACGTTGTAGGGGAGGTTCCCCACAACCTTTACCTTTCCCGCCCCAGCGAAGTCAAACTTCGTTGCATCAGCCTTTACGACCTCAAAGTTTTTGAACCTTGAGAACTTCTCCCTCAGGAGCTTTACGAGTTCCGGGTCAACCTCAACAGCAATCAGCCTCTTCGGGTTTTCCTCAAGCAACCTCTCGGTCAGCGCTCCCGTTCCCGGACCGACCTCGATGACCGTATCTGAGTGGGATACGCCTGCAGCTTTCACTATCCTGTCGATGATGCTTTTATCCCTCAAGAAATGTTGTCCCAAGCTTTTCTTTGGTCTTATATTTCCCATGCTGAAATTATAGCCCGTTTGGAGTAAAATCTTCCCGGAGCCGATATGGAAGTTGAAAGGGACAGCTACTGTTTTGTCTGCGGAAGGGATAACCCGGCAGGGATGCACCTTGAGTTTAAGAGGGAGGGGAGTGTCGTCAGGGCACGCTTCTCACTTTCGAGGGAGTATCAGGGCTACAACAACCTTATCCACGGGGGGATTATATCCCTTATCCTCGATGAGGCTATGGCGCACCTTCAGGGGAAGGATGAGAGGTTTCTGACCGGCAAGATTACGGTCAGGTTTTCAACCCCCCTCCTCTCAGGTGAGGTTGTCAACGTGAGCGCATGGGTTGAAAGGGATAGGGGAAGTTCAAAGCTCACGAGGGCTGTTATGGTGAAGGATTCCGGAGAGAAGGTTGCCGAGGCTGAGGCTATAATGTTTGTGAGGAGGCAGGCTTGAGGTTCCTGATTCTCCTCATACTCCTTTCCCTTTCCGCTGCAAGGGCTGAAGTCGGAGTGGTTAAGGTTGACAGCTTGAGGGTTTTTGACCTGCCGGACGGAAAGGTTGTTGGAGGGCTGAAAGCCGATGACAGGTTCACCGTTCAGGCTGAGTTCAGGAACTGGGTAAAGTTCAAGGACGGGTGGGTAAAGGGGGATTTCCTCAAGCTTGAGAACTTCGGGGATTACGAGGTTGTCGGAAAGGTAAGGAGGAGCGTTGCCCTGATAGGGAGGGAAACTGTTGCAGAGACGTCAAACGGGACGGTTGCAATCCCTCCGGGAAGCTACGTCATGCTCGGGGTTGAAAGGAACGGGAAGGTTTACGGCATCTACAGGGGGTTTGAGGTCAGCGTTAACGCCTCATCGGTCGATGTGAGGAGCGGCACCTTTGACCTCATCGTCCTTAAGAGGGACGGAACGCTCAGATGTGCCGGTGGGGACCTTAGGCTGAAAGTTGGCACGCCGTTGATCTCGCTTGGCAACGGCGTTTTCATCTCGAACTTCAGGTTCGGGAGGCTTGAGTTCGGCAGCTTGAAGGGGAAGGTTAACCCCTCCTCCGTTATCGACGTCGTTAACAACTTCATAGACGTGTTCAACAGTGCAAAGTCATCATCCCCCCTTGCCGAGAGGATGGGTTACTACTGCAGAACCCTTAAGCTTAAGGGTGATGATTTGAGGTTTGCCGACCTCGGAAGGGGAAGGGTGGGAGTTTACGTCAACCTGAAGCACCAGTTCTTTGACCTCCACGGAAAGCCGTTCAGGGAGAGGAAGAGCAGGCTGATACTGAAGGTTGCGAATCAATCCTTCTGGCAGAAACTGATAAAGCTCATCTTCTCAAAGGTTCCCTCCGCAAGCTTCGTTCAGGTTAACGTTGAAAGGTTTGAGGATGGGAGTTTCAGGAAGTTGGGGTTTGTTGCTCTCGGAAGGAGCGATTTTAATGAAGGGGTGTGCGATGGCAACCTGAAGGTGTTCCTCGACAGGGCTGAGGTTGGGCTTGACGGGGATATCTGGTTCTTTGCCGATGAGGTTTACAGGGAGGCTGACGGTGGGAATCGCTGAGAACGTTGAGCTTGTCAGGGAAAGGATACGTTCGGCATGCCTGAGGTCCGGGAGGAACCCTGAAGATGTTGTCCTCCTTGCTGCATCGAAGACGAGGACTCCGGAGGAGATAAGGGAAGCCTTTGAGGCTGGAGTGAAGGTTTTCGGGGAGAACAGGGTTCAGGAAGCCGTGGCTAAGGTTGAGGCGCTGAGGGATATCCCCGTTGAGTGGCACATGGTAGGACACCTTCAGAGGAACAAGGCAAGGCATGCGGTGAAGATCTTCGAGCTTATACACTCTGTTGACGATGAGGAGCTTGCAGTTGAGGTAAACAGGAGAGCATCAAGCATCGGAAAGGTTCAGAGGGTTCTCATTCAGGTAAAGCTCTCCGAGGAGAAGTTCGGATGCCCTCCCGAACTGCTTGAAAAACTTGTATCAACGGTTCTTGAGCTTGAGAACCTCAGGCTTGAAGGTTTGATGGTCATCCCCCCATACCCGGAAAACCCCGAGGACTCAAGACCCTACTTCTCAAAGCTCAGGGAGCTGAAGGAGGAAGTTGAGTCCCGGTTCGGCGTGAGGCTCCCCCACCTCTCAATGGGGATGACCAACGACTTTGAGGTTGCCATCGAGGAGGGAGCCACAATAGTGAGAATCGGGACGGCGATATTCGGGATGAGGAACTACCCGTAAATCTCCTTCAGCTCCGGGTAGAGCGGATGTCTTCCGCATATCTCAAGGACCTCACCCCTCACCCTCTCAATAACAGACTCGTCTCCCATGTTCTTCAGGACTTGGGCTATGAGCTGGGCGATCCTCCTTGACTCATCCTCCCCTATGCCCCTTGTCGTTATTGCCGGCGTTCCGATCCTTATCCCGCTCGTTACAAACGGGCTTCGCGTATCAAACGGTATGGTGTTCTTGTTAACCGTTATGTTGGCTCTTCCAAGCGCTTCCTCCGCATCCTTCCCCGTTATCCCCTTGTCCGACAGGTCAACGAGCATGAGGTGGTTGTCAGTTCCGCCGGAAACAAGCCTGAACCCTTCCCTTTTAAGCTCCTCTGCCATTGCCTTTGCGTTCCTCACAATCCTTTCCTGATAGCTCCTGAACTCCTCCGTCTGAGCTTCCTTCAGGGCAACAGCCTTTGCCGCTATGACGTGCATCAGGGGACCTCCCTGAAGCCCCGGAAATACGGCTTTATCTATGTCCTTTGCAAACTCCTCCATGCACATAACAATTCCTCCCCTCGGTCCCCTCAGCGTCTTATGGGTCGTTGTCGTTACGAAGTGGCAGCTCCCTGAAGGGGACGGGTGAAGTCCGGCAGCTACGAGCCCCGCTATGTGCGCGATGTCCGCCATAAGGTAGGCACCAACCTCATCGGCAATTTCCCTGAACCGTTCAAAGTCGATGGTTCGCGGGTATGCCGATGCCCCGCAGATTATGAGCTTTGGCCTGTACTCCTTTGCAAGGCTTCGAACCTGGTCAAAATCTATCGTTTCGGTGTCCCTCCTCACTCCGTACTGGACAACGTTGAAGTACTTTCCTGTCATGTTTACCGGGGAGCCGTGGGAGAGGTGTCCACCGTGGGAGAGGCTCATGGAGAGAATAGTGTCTCCCGGCTTGAGCATGGCAAGGTAAACCGCCTGATTTGCCTGCGAACCCGAGTGGGGTTGGACGTTTGCGTGCTCAACCCCGAAAATCTCCCTGCACCTTTCAATTGCAAGCCTCTCAACTATATCGACGCACTCACATCCTCCGTAGTACCTCTTCCCCGGAAGCCCCTCTGCGTACTTGTTCGTCATTATTGAGCCCTGTGCTTCCATTACGGCTTCATCGGTAAAGTTCTCGGATGCTATAAGCTCAAGGTGCTCATTCTGTCTCCTGTACTCGCACCTCAGCGCTTCAAAGACTTCAGGGTCAACCTTCCTGATCCTGCTCTCCATCAATTCCTCCAAACTTTTTCTCTATCTCCTCAATCTTCTTCAGCCTTCTCTCGTGCCTTCCCCCCTCAAAATCGGTTCTGAGCCACACGTCAACTATCTCCTTTGCAAGCTCATCCCCTATGACCCTTCCCCCGAGGGCAAGGACATTTGCGTTGTTGTGGAGCCTGCTCATCCTTGCCGTGTACGAGTTAAAGCAGAGCGCCGCCCTTATCCCGGGAACTTTGTTTGCGGCAATCGATATGCCTATCCCCGTTCCGCATATGAATATCCCCCTGTCGGCATCACCCTTTAAGATCCCCTCGGCAGCCCTGAGGGCAAAGTCGGGGTAGTCAACGGACTCCTCGCTGAACGTTCCGTAATCGATGAACTCAACCCCCATCTCCTCAAGGTGCCTCTTTATCACCTCCTTGAGCCTGAACCCTCCGTGATCGCAGGCAAGTGCTACTCTCATACCCTCTCCTTCGCTTGAAGATGACAAATTATATTAACCCAACTTGCCACCTACGAGAAAAAGGCCCAGGATAGGGAATAAACCTATCCTGGAGGTGCAAAATGACTGACGAGGTCATCACCATCTACTGCATAGTAGATGATATCCTAAAAGCGATGAACTTCAAAGATGACCCTCAGACAAAAATGTCCTCAAGCGAGGTCCTAACCACAGCTATCGTAGCGTGCATCTTCTTCGGAGGAAACTTCAGGAAAGCCCTTAAATTCACGAGTCTGTTCTGCAGTTACGTCTTGAGTGAAAGCAGGTTTTCAGGAAGGTTGAGGAAGCTGAACGGAATGATGGAAAACGTTTTTGGAATTACCGTGAGCCTCTTAAA
The DNA here is from genome assembly GCA_964542865.1 of uncultured bacterium. Taxonomy (GTDB): domain Bacteria; phylum Aquificota; class Aquificia; order Desulfurobacteriales; family Desulfurobacteriaceae; genus CAZJFY01. The sequence continues at coordinate 6,729 of CAZIVU010000059.1, forward strand.
CCAAATTTACGCTCCAAGTCCCTTTCCGTAAGGGGATACAGAGCAACGCTGTAAAGCGTTGTTGTGATATGATAGTAACCGTAGAGAGCGGAAAAGAGGCGTAACGCCATCCTCCGTTGCGGATAATACCTGAAAGAGTGAGAAAACAGTAAGTAAGCTTAGAGAAAGGGTTCACCCACCTTACGGGTGGTAGGGTCGGAGCGACCCGAACTGAAGCCCGTGGAGAGGGCACTGGCGGAGTTCCTCTACCGATAGAAAACGGTAGAGGGGTTAGCCAGCCTCACTGAAGCAGGAAACCCCTTGCGGGCCTTCCGGGTAGGACAACTCCTGGCAGGGGTGCATCCCTACCGGAAGCTCTGTCCGTGAGGGTGGAGTGGTTCACATTCAGTAAGAGGTAAGGAATGGGAATTGCAGGTTTTTTAGTAATGGTTTTCTTAACGGTATGTTTAATTTCCGGGACAATCTGGGCTAAACCGTGGGGAGTCATGTACATTCCTGTGAAAAAGGCTGCGGATCTGGGCATGTCTGGGGTTGTGGAATACTATCGAGGCAGAACTGGAGCAAAGCGTTTACTCAAAGATTTGGAAATTGCACAAAAGAAAGGCATCAAAATAATCGCTACCATAGGCTCGGTACGAATACT
>CAZIVU010000060.1:0-4622 GCA_964542865.1 uncultured bacterium
GCCTCTCAATCTTCAGCCCAAACAGCTTTATCAGGAGGAAGAGGAATATGGAAGGGGCGAACGTAAACTCAAAGAGCATCGAGACGAGAATGAGGAACTGAACGATCGCAGCCTTTAACGGCAGGGCTCCTGCCATCAGGAGCCCCACCATTATCCCGGGAATGTGGACAATGCCAGATGACCTGAGCATATCCCTCATGGGAACGGTCACATCGGACAGCAGGTCCCTGAATATGTAGCTGAACGCCTGAATGTCGGATGCCCCCAGCGCAACCATCCCTACAACTATCTCCTCCGTGTCCCTCAGCTTTGTCATGAAGCTGTTTATCGAAAATGAAAGTGCCCTCATGCCCGAAGCTATGACAAGCCCCGACATCGGTATAAGCTTTGTCGGTGAAAGGTCTATCACCCCCGTAAGGAAGTACCCCGAAAGGATTATCGATGCTGTTGAGAGGAGAACGAAGACGATGAGTATTAGAACCTTCCTCCTGTCGTAGGATTTGAACCTGAACCTCCTCATAGATATCAGGGATGCGTTTACGAGCATGACGAGGACTATTGAGAAGTTGACTGCGTGGGACTTGAGCCTTAAGAGGAATATCAGGACAAAGCCTATCCCGGCAAGCTGTATGAGTGACAGGATCGATGCTGAAAGGACGTCCTTCCACAGGCCAATGCCGAACCTCCTGTCAAAGAGGATAACCGTAAATACAAACATGTATGAGAGTATGAGAACTGCTATCTCCTTCATGTCAGCTTCCGATGAGGAGGAGGATGGGAGCAACTGCAAGGCTGCTGTCAAGCCTGTCGAGAACCCCGCCGTGTCCGGGGATGATTTTCCCGGAGTCTTTTACGTTGAACATCCTCTTGAAGTAGCTCTCGAAGATATCCCCGAACTGAGCCACCACGCATATGAGCGTCAGGATGAGCAGGGACGGAAGATTGGCGCTGAACACCCTGAGGCAGGAAGCCACCGCCGATGATACAAGAACCCCTCCAAGCGTCCCCCCGATTGCTCCCTCAACCGTCTTCTTTGGGCTTACGGAGGGGACAAGCTTCCTCCTTCCAAAGAACTTTCCTGTAAGGTAGGCAAAGGTATCAACTGACCAGACAACGGCTATCAGGAGGAGGAAGAGCTTTCTATCCATCACCGCTATGGCAACGGTTCCCGACAGGATGTAGAGGAGGAATGCTGCCACCTCAAGGAAGTTTTTCGGCAATCCCTCCTCAACCAGCAGGAAGTATGAGAAGATTGAGAGGAAGAAAAGGGGAATGAGCCACAGGTAGAAGCTGACGTTTACAGAGATTGCAAAAAGTATGGAGAAGAGGACAGTTATGGGGAGCAGGTATTCTGAAAGGCGCGTAAAGCTGAGAACCTCCCCGACCATGAGCACTCCAAGGAGGAATGCCAGCACGGAGTACACGTAGCGGGGAGAGATGAGCATAAGCGCTGCGTAGAGGACAACGATTACCGCTCCCTTTATCCTTTCCCTCATATGCCTCCAAACCTCCTCTCCCTTTCCGTGAACGACCTTATCGCCTCCCTGAACTCCTCAACCGTGAAGTCTGGCCAGAGGGTATCCGTGAACCAGAACTCGGCATAAACGGACTGCCAGAGGAGGAAGTTTGAGAGCCTCATCTCCCCGCTCGTCCTGATCAGGAGGTCAAGGTCTGGAAGCTCTGGAAAGTATAGGTTTTTTCTTATCTCATCCTCATCTATGCTGCCTTTTCCTGACCCTATCGCCCTGTTAACGGCATCGACTATCTCCTGCCTTCCGCCGTAGTTAACGGCGAACACCGCCGTCATGGAGGAGCAATGGGCTGTTTCCCTCTCAAGCCCGTAGAACCCATCCCTGAGAAATTCGGGGAGCTCATCCATCCTTCCGATGGCTTTAAACCTTATGTCATTTTCAAGGAAGAGGTTGAGCTTTGACCTGGTGTACTCGTACATGAGGTGGAAGAGGAAATCAACCTCCTCCTTCGGTCTTTTCCAGTTCTCCGTTGAGAAGGAGAAGAGGCTGAGGTACTTTATCCCTATCCTCCTTGCCTCCTTTACTATCTCCTCAACAACCTGAGCACCCCTCCTGTGCCCCTCAATCCTTGGAAGTCCCTTCCTGTTTGCCCACCTTCCGTTCCCATCCATTATTATTCCAACGTGAACCGGAATGTTATGCATGAGAGCTCCTAAAACCTGTGGTTGAGGGGTCCTCTCTTCAGGTCATCTATGAACCTTGCAAGCTCGTAAGTCTTCCCGACAAGCATGAAGTGGATTCCCCTTCCGAACTCAGCGATTGCCCTTGCAAGCTCTATGGTATAGCTCCAGCCGTAGCTGTAGGGGTCATTTGCCCTTTCAAGACCTCTGAGGAGCTTTCCCGGAATGGATTTTGGGTTTATCCTGTTCATGAAGTTTGCCATCTTGAGGGACTTTACGGGAAGAAGCCCGATTATGGGAACAGCACCAAGGGAGAGAATAAGCTCGTGAACGTCCCTTGCCGTTTCAACGTCGTAAACGGGCTGTGTCTGTATGAACGCTGCCCCCTCCTCAATCTTCCTCTTCAGCTTCATGAGCTGAAGCTTCTCTGGACCTGCGAAGGGGTTGAAGACCGCACCGATGTTGAACTTTACCTTTCCGGATATCGGTTTCCCGTTTATGAGCTTTCCGCTCTCAAGCGTTCTCGCTATCCTAATAAGCTGGACCGAGTCAACGTCGAATACGGGCTTTGCCCCCGGCTCATCACCGAGGGTTGTAAAGTCTCCGGTCATCAGGCATACGTTCTCGATGCCGAGGGCAGAAGCTGCAAGCAGGTCTGACTGGATGGCAATCCTGTTCCTGTCCCTTGCAGTAAACTGGCATATCGGTTCAAACCCGCGCTCCTTCAGAAGGTTTGACATCACGAGTGAGGACATCCTGACCATTGACCTCTGGTTATCTGTGACGTTGAACGCATCGATGTACCCCTTGAGGGGTTTGATCTTTTCAATCTCATCCTCAAAATCCGTTCCCCTCGGGGGAGCAACCTCTGCGGTAAGGATGAACTTTCCGCTTTTCAGTTTTTCGCTAAAGCTCATTTCTGAACTTCCTCGGGTAGACGGATTTCCCGTAATCCCTGAAATCTGAGGAGATGCTGATGGATTTTCCTGTAATCCTCAACCTGTCATAAACGCTGTACCATATGCAGGGCATGGAGCTATCAACCTCACACATCCCTCCAACCGCTCCCCCGCACGGCCCGTTTATCAGGGATTTAGGACACCTTGCAACGGGGCAGATTCCGCCGGTTTCAGATATTATGCACTCCCCGCAGGCTATACAGTACTCCTCAAACGTTTCCCGGTTTCTGTCCGAGCCGATGAAGAGGGTATTAACTCCGGTTATTACCGGTATATCAACCGTTTCAGCAATAACCTGAGTTCCGGCTCCACAGGCAAGGGATACTACCGCATCGGTCTCCTTGAAATTGAAGTTCTCAACCTTCTCAACTATGCAGGTTCCCCCCAAGGACCTGACCTCAACAACCTCCTTCCCCTTCTCCTTCAGGAATGATGAGACCTTCAGAGCCTCCTTCAGTCCTCCCTGACGGCACCTGCCGGAGCCTATCTCACATCCGAATATGGATACTCTCCTGTAGGGCGAAACAAGCTTCAGTATCTCGTCAAGGTCCTTAAGCTCAACGACGACCATTCAAGCTCCGCTAAAAGTAGACCTTAACGCTTGCAGTCCTCTTCAGGTTGTCTATGTAATCCTTAAGAGCTTTCTTGAACCTCTCCATGTAGAGCTTTTCCCTTATCCTGTTCCTGTCGCAACCCTCAACAAACTCCTTCTCAACGAGGACTATGTAGTAGCCGTCCTTTACCTCCACCTTTTCCGGCTTTCCCGGTCTGGCGCTCCAGACGGCAATGTCAAGGGGCTTTATGAGGGAACCTCTTTTAACGTTTCCGAGGTAACCCCCCTTCTTCCCCGTCTCCCTGTCATCGGAATACCTCTTTGCAACGTCCGGGAAGGGTATCCCCTCTTTCAGAGCCTCCATTGCTCTTTTCAGTTTCTGTTCGTTCCCCTTCTTGATGAATATGTAGTAAACCGACCTCAGTGGTTCTGACATCGCCTCATCACATGCCTTCTCTACATCAACGTCGCTGACCTCCACCTTTGACTTAACGTCCCTTGATATGAGCTTGCTTATTATTATCTGCTCCTTCAACTTCCGCTTAACGTCCTCAAGTGATATCCCCTCCCTCTCTATTGCCTTAAGGAAGTCTTCCCTGCTCTTGAACCCGTTTGCCTTTGCAAAGTTATCAACCGCCCTTTCAACTTCGCTGTCCGTTGCATCTATCCCCTTGCCCTTTGCAACTGTAAGGAGGATCTTCTTCTCTATGAGGGAGTCCCTTGCCGCCCTTAAATCCTGTATTCTCATCATCTTTGCGTAGTCAACGAGCTCACTGTAAAGTATCGGCTCGTCGTTGACGACCGCGACGATGTAGTCAACGACCTTTGCCATTGAGGAGAGCGGAATGGCGACAGCGATAAGGATTAAGAGAAGCTTCCTCATAACTCCTCCTACTCGGAGTAGCTAACTTTGTGTTTCTTCTTGAGTGACTCGATGTAGCTGTTGATGGCTTCCTTC
>CAZIVU010000060.1:4722-7345 GCA_964542865.1 uncultured bacterium
AATGGCAGCATGAAAAGGTACATCAACCTTACCGAGGTCACTGATAGGGAGCCCCTTGAGGTATCAACGAAAATTGAGCCTTCGGTAATGGAGCTTCCTGAGGCTGAAGTTAAATCTGCAACCCCCTTTGACATCTACATTAAGGTTCAGAAGGGAGCTATTGGCTACAGGGTGAGCGGGAGGATTTCCGGAACGGTTAAACTGTTGTGCAGCAGGTGTTTGAAGGAGATTGAGGAGAGGATAGATAGGGAGTTTTCGTATAGGCTCCTTCCCACCTCCCGGATCGGAAAGGGGAAGATATCGGCCGAGGAGCTTGATATAAAGTTTTCGGACAGCCAGTTTATAGACCTTGCAGAGGTTGTCAGGGAGCAGATACTCCTTACGATACCCGTTAAGCCCCTCTGTAGCGAGGCGTGTTCGGTTTCCTACAGTGAGGAGGGGGAAGAGGTTGATGAAAGGTGGGAAAAGCTTAAGTTTCTGAGGGAAAAACTTGGCAATAAGGAGTAGAAGATGGCAGTTCCAAAGAGAAGGGTTTCAAGCACGAGAAGGGACAAGAGGAGAACGCACTGGAAGGCAAGGAAGCCGGCAATATCTGTATGCCCTAACTGTATGCAGCCGAAGCTTCCCCACAGGGTATGCAAACACTGCGGTTACTACCGGGATGGAGTAGTCTTGGAAGTTGAAGAGTAGCATGAGGCTCATCCTCGATGCTATGGGGGGCGACAGCGCTCCCCGTATAAACGTTTTAGGTGCCGTTCAGGCTGCAAAGCTTTTCGGCTACAGCGTTGTCCTGGTCGGCAGGGCAGGGGAGGTGGAGAAGGCTCTTTCTTCCCTCTCCTACCCGAAAGACTTGATTGAAGTGGTTGATGCGGAAGATGTTATAGATATGGATGAGCAGCCATCGGATGCCCTGAAGAGGAAGAAAAACTCATCCATACACGTCGGGGCAAGGCTTCTTAAAGAGGGATACGGCGATGCTTTCATAAGTGCCGGCAACACCGGAGCCGTCATGGCAATCTCCCTCCTGACGCTTGGAAGGCTTAAAGGGGTTGAGAGGCCAGCCATATCAACGGTTCTTCCGAACCTTAAAGGCAAAACCTTCCTCCTTGACGTTGGAGCAAACGTTGACTGCAAGCCTTCTCACCTTCTCCAGTTCGCAGTGATGGGTCAGGCTTACGCAAAGTACATCCTGAAGGAGGACAACCCGAGAGTAGGCCTTCTGAACATCGGTGAGGAGGAGACAAAGGGAAATGAGCTTACAAAGGAGGCTTACAAGCTCCTGAAAGCTGCTTCCAGAAAGGGGTTGAACTTCAAGGGAAACGCTGAGGGAAGGGATATATACTCTGGAGACTTTGACGTGATAGTCTGTGATGGCTTTGTCGGGAACGTATGCCTCAAGCTCAGCGAAAGCGTTGCAAAGATACTTGCTAAGATCCTTAAAGAGGAGATTGACAGGCACCTCCTTTCAAGGATCGGTTCAATCTTCCTGATACCTGCCATAAAGGGGTTCAGGAGAAGGGTTGACTATGCTGAGTGGGGAGGGGCTCCCCTTCTGGGTTTGAGGAAACCTGTTATAATTTGCCATGGAAGTTCAAACGCAAAAGCCATAAGGAATGCACTGAAGGTCGGAGCCGAGTTTGCCCGTTCCGATCTGAACAGGTACATAGAGGAGAACATCGCCAGGTACGGGAAATTGGATGGGGATTAGAATAGTTTCCACAGGCTCTTACGTCCCGGAGAAGGTCCTCACAAATCACGACCTCGAAAACATGGTTGAGACGTCCGATGAGTGGATAACGACAAGAACGGGTATAAGGGAGAGGCACATATCCGATGGTGAGAGGACATCGGACCTTGCCACAAAAGCCTGTGAGAGAGCCATTGCCGGCTTTGACCCGGGAACTCTTGGCCTTATAGTCCTTGCAACCTCAACTCCGGATATGTTCTTCCCATCAACTGCCTGCATCGTCCAGTCAAACCTTGGAAACAGCGGTGCCATAGCCTTTGACCTTTCAGCAGCCTGCACGGGCTTCATCTACGGGCTTTACGCTGCGGATTCGATAATGCGTTCGAACGGGATTGAAAGGGCGCTTGTTGTTGGAGCTGAAAGGTTCTCAAGAATAGTCAACTGGAGAGACAGGACGACCTGCATCCTCTTCGGCGATGGAGCCGGAGCTGTTCTCCTTGAAAAGGATGAGGCTGAATCCATTCTCAGCTTTGACCTTGGAGCTGACGGCTCCTACGGTGACCTCCTCTACGTTGAAAGCGTCGGTTCAAACGCAGACCCGCCATACTACGTTAAGATGAGGGGCAATGAGGTCTTCAAGGTTGCCGTAAGGACTATGGTTGAATCGGCTTTAAGGGCTATTGAGAGGGCAGGACTGAAGCCCTCAGATATAGACCTCATGGTTCCCCATCAGGCAAACGTCAGGATACTGAAGGCTGTTGCAGAGAGGGTTGGCATAGCTCAGGACAGGGTTTTCATAAACCTTGACAGGTATGGAAATACAAGCGCCGCATCCATACCGCTTGCCCTTGATGAGGCTATCCGTTCGGGAAGGGCAAAGAGGGGAGATGTTATACTTATGGTTGCCTTTGGAGGAGGTTTTACCTGGGGTTCCTG
>CAZIVU010000061.1:0-7292 GCA_964542865.1 uncultured bacterium
TCATACCTACCAATTCCTCCCCTGAAGATCAGGTCTCCGACAACTGCAAGCTCATCGCTCTTCAGGACGATGCTCCCCGGTGAGTGCCCGGGAGTGTGAAAAACTTCAAACTTCACCGCTCCAGCCTCTATAACATCCCCCTCATCAACGGTCATGTCCGGTGGTGGGGAGAACTCAGCATCGGAAAGGATGCCGACTTCAGACTCTGTCCAGAAGTTCAGGTTCTCGGCGGCAAGGGGGTGCATGATGAGCTTTGCACTCCTAAACGTTAACTTTGCAAGGGCGTTTTTGGCAGTGTGGTCGGGGTGCTCGTGGGTGTTGACTATGTAGACAACCTCAAGCTCGTTCCTGTTGCAGGTATCCTCAACCTCATAAAGCTCGCCTGCAGGGTCAACGAGGATGGCTTTCCTTGATGTCTCATCCCATATGAGGAGCGTGTTAACGAGGAGCGGGCCCGAAGGGAAAACTCTATACCTCATTTTCCTCCCCGAAGACTATGTAGTCGGATATCTCTAAAAGGTCGATGTACTCATCCGATGCGATAATGAGCTCCTTTGCTGTTATGGGCCTGAATGATATTATCTCAACCTTAATCCCCTTTGCCTTGAGGAAGTTAACGAGGTCAACGAAATCCCCGTCGCCGCTCATCAGAACCGCAACGTCCATCTTCCCGTTCTCGGCTAAGGCTATAGCATCTATGGCTATCCCCATATCCCAGTCAGCTTTGTACTCAACCCTGTCCCAGCTGTAAAACCTCTTCGGTTGTTTTAGCTTTACCTCATAGCCTATGCTCCTGAGAACGTGGATAAAGCTCTCCTGATTCACGTTGTCAAGGTTAACGAGGTAGGCTATAGCCCTGTAAAGTCTCCTCCCCCTCAGTGCAACCTCAAGGAGCTTTTTAAAATCGACCTTCCTCTTAAGGTTGTTCTTTGCCCCGTAGTATATGTTCTGCATATCGGCAAAGATGGCAACGTTCAGGTGGGAGAGCTTCCTGTCCCTCTCTATGAGCTCATCTACCCTCAACTTCACCTCCGGAAATATTGCAGACTGACCTGTTCCATACAACCGTTGCAGGTTCGCAGCTGAGCTTCCCCTTCAGGAAAGCCCTCTCAATCTCTTCAATCTCCTCAATATCTGTCAGGACTAAATCTATGCCTTTGCCAGATAGGGCATACATGACCCCTTTGCTCCCGGGAAGGGATGAGAGGATGAGACAGTTAACCCTCTTTGTGCTGAGGAACTCTACAAGCTCGATGCCCCTTCCCCTTTTAAGCTCAAGGAATGGGTTTTCGATAACCTTCCTTCCCAGGATTTTTTGCTTCCTCATATCAACGCTGAAGATGTACAGCTTCCTGCACTTACCAAACTCGTAGCTTATGTGCTTTTCGTCGTCCGTGAGCACAGCAACGTTCACCCTCTCGGGCTTTTCGGGTTCAAAGTGGATCACTATCTTCTCGATGGACGGGATATCCTTCAGGACTTCCGCCTCAATCTCGTGGGCGATCCTGTGGGCGGCTGAAAGGTCGTTCGTTGAAACCCCGATATCCGCCTCAACGAACTTGTAGCTTCCCGAGTTCCTCCCAATAATGGACTTCACCTCAACCATCGGGTGGCTCTCCATCAGCTCCCTTATCCTCTCAAGCGTTTCCCTGTCTATGGAGACGTCAAGGAGGACTTTAACGGAATCAAGAAGTATCTCAAACCCGGATTTGAAGATGAATGCGCAGACGATAACGACGGCAACCTTTTCAGCAACGGGAAAACCGAAGTAGTTTCCTATAATCCCCGCAAGGACGACTGCTGCCGAGAACATGTCGGCTCTTACGTGCTTTGAATCGGCGATAAGGCTGGGGGATGATAGCTCTTTTCCCCTCCTGTACTCATACCTTGAGAACAGGAAGGTAATGGCTATTGTAAGGACAACGCCGAAAACGGCTATCCATATATTGACTATCTCCATCCCCTTGCCGGATATGAAGACCTCCCTCATTATCTCATAACCGGCAAAGAAGATGGCGAACGCGCTTGCGATGGAGACGAAGTTTTCAACTTTGTATATTCCGTAGGGGAAGCCCTTAACCCTAAGGCTCGATATGAAGATGCCTGCAAGGACGGAAAGGGATGCAGCAAGGTCTGAAACTGAGTGGATGCCATCTGCAACGAGCGCCTTTGAGCCGGAGAGCAGCCCTGTAGATATCTTGAGAACCGAGAGGAAAAGGTTAACGAATACGGAGTAGGTAGCTATCTTCCTCTTTACAGACTCGTTCACTTAGAACTCCAGATTGTTTATGTTGAGAAACTGCTCCAGCTCCTTCTTCCTCTCCTCCACAGACTCGGCAACCCTTCTCCACTCTTTGACTGCGCTTATATCGTTCCCTCCCCTCTTGCTCCTTGCGGGCTTTATCTTCACGAGTGCCGGGACCGGTATCATGCTGCCCATAACGAGGGCCTCACCGACGTTCAGGGATGATAGCTGCTGCGTTAAGTCTGAGCTGAGCGATTCGGAAGCCTGCTGAACGTGTTTCTGGTCGCCCGGTTCGATCAACCTGAGTATTATCATGTTGTTTGCCTGTGAGAGGGAGTTCGGGTCAAGGGATTTCGGCCTCTGGGATACAAGGCAGATGCCAAGTCCGAACTTCCTTCCCTCCCTTGCAACCCTTGATATCCAGTACTTTGAACGGGTATTTACCGAGGAGGAGGCAAGTATGTGAGCCTCTTCAAGTATGGTGAAGACCGGAAACTCAAGAACCTCTCCACCCTCACCCTTTACAAAGGCTTTCCTCCTGTAAAGGGCATTCCTGAGGACGTGGCTTACGACTATGTCTGCGACCTTTTCGTCAACGTGTGAAAGGTCAATAACGTTGAGCCTTCCCGGAACTATCTGGTCAACCATGGGCTTCTGGAGGAGGTCAAAGAGCTCGGAGAAGGACTCCTGCATATCCTCAACCTTGTTGATAACTCCCACTATGGAGCGCTCAAAGTCCTTGCCTTCCGAATCGAGGTAGGCGTTGAGCTCTGAGAGAAGCCTGCCCCAGAACTCCGAAGCCTGAAGCTTCCCCCTTTCTATAAGCTCAAGGACGGTTCTCCTTGCCTTTCTCAGGTACCTGTCCTGAATGAAGGCGCTGTCGTCGATGTTTGCAAACTGTCTGAACTCGCCGTAGGAGAGGAATCTCGGGTTCAGCTTGAGGTCAATCAGGTTAACCGCCGGCTTTCCACCGATGCTGAAGTCAAAGTTCACGTACTCGCCGTGCATGTCAAACACAAGAACCGTTCCCGACTTCTCAAGAAGTCCCTCGACTATTACGGAAACGGTGTTGGACTTTCCGGCTCCTGTCACGGCAAGCACTGCAAGGTGCCTGCTGACTATGCTGTCTATGTCGATGTAGACTTTAACGTCCTCCCTCGTCAGGAGGTGTCCGATGTGAACCTTTGTCCCGTCATCCTTCCCGAAAACGGCTTCAAGGGTTTCCCTTGGAGCCTTGAAGATGGGCGTTCCCGGTTCCGGAGGGACTCTCGGGATAAACATCCTCTTCCTGAAATCCCCGAGGATTGATATCCTCCCCTTGAAGATGCTTCCGCTTCCGACCATCTCCCTTATGCTCCTTACATCCTCGGGGTAGAGGTCTTCGCTCACCGTCCTGCTTACCCTGAACAGGCTCTTAACGAACCCCACTACGCTGAAACCCTCGTAGTTTATCTGGACGTAGTCCCCGAGCTGAATGTCGCCTGAGCCAATAAACCCGACTTCCTGAGTGTTCAGCTCCCCAACACAAAATCCAACCGGCTCGCTCATCCTCACCTCTTTCAGGTCAATAATATAACAAACGCTGCTTAAAGTTATATATTTAATCCGGCGAGCAGGTTGAGGGGTCGCTCCTCCTCCCGGAGGAGAGGAAAGTCCAGACTCCGAGGGCAGGGAACTGGCGATAAGCCAGGCAGGGGTGACCTTGCAGAGAGGGCCACAGAAAACAAACCGCCCGGCTAAAAGCCGGGTAAGGGTGAAAAGGTGGTGTAAGAGACCACCGCTTTCCCCCGCGAGGGGGAAAGGCACGGCAACCCTTTCCCGGAGCAAGGCTAAGTAGGCTGGCTGAGGTTAGCCCTCCCGAGCCAGCGGGTAAGCCGCTGAGATAAATGACCCCGTAAAACAGAATCTGGCTTACAACCTGCTCGCTCCAAACTGCTATAATTCCCCAAACTCTCAGGAGAGGAAAATTGTACAGCGAAAGGCAGTTTATAGAGCTGATCCTCGTTTTTCTGTTCGGCGTGAGTTTCTCGCTGGGTTTTCTATACCTTATACTGAAAAAGTTTCGGTGAGGGAACGGTGCTGAAGGATATTCACGAGAGCAAGATCCTTATCCTCGACTTCGGCTCGCAGTATACCCAGCTGATAGCGAGGAGGTTGAGGGAGAAGCACGTATACTGCGAGATACACCCGTTCAACGTGCCTTTAGAGAGGATAAGGGCGTTCAATCCGAAGGGGATTATCCTCTCCGGAGGTCCTGCAAGCGTTTACATGGAAGGTGCTCCGAAGGTTTCAAAGGAGGTGTTAACTATCGGAGTCCCGGTGCTCGGGATATGCTACGGGATGCAGCTCATAACTCACCTCCTCGGTGGAGAGGTTGCAAGGGCTGAAAAGCATGAGTATGGAAGGGCTGAAATAAGAGTTCTTAAGGGGGAAGACCTCTTCTTCGGTCTTCCAGAGAGGTTTACGGTCTGGATGAGCCACGGCGACAGAGTCCTGAAGCTTCCGGAGGGGTTTGAGCCGATTGCCGAGACGGATAACGCACCTTACGCCGCAATCAGGGACAAGAGCGGAAGACTGTTTGGAGTCCAGTTCCATCCGGAGGTTAAACATACCCAGTACGGAGACAGGATACTTGAGAACTTTGCTGTGAGGATATGCGGCTGTGAACAGAGCTGGACGATGGAGAACTTCATAGACTACGAGGTGAGGAGGATAAGGGAGACCGTTAAGGATAAGAACGTTATATGCGCCCTTTCAGGCGGAGTTGACTCATCCGTCGTTGCCGCACTCATCCACAGGGCAATAGGGGACCAGCTCTACCCCATCTTCGTTGACACGGGCCTTCTGAGGAAGGGGGAGAGGGAATCGGTTGAGAGGACATTCAGGGAAAAGTTTAACATGAGGAACTTCAGGGTTGTTGATGCTTCGGAGCTCTTCCTTAACAGGCTCAGAGGAGTTGTTGACCCTGAGGAGAAGAGGAAAATAATCGGGAGAACGTTCATAGAGGTCTTTGAGGAGGAGGCCGGCAGGATAGAGAATGCGGAGTTCCTCGCTCAGGGGACGCTCTACCCTGACGTTATAGAGAGCGTTTCCGTGAAGGGACCATCTGCAACGATAAAGACGCACCACAACGTTGGAGGCCTTCCTGAAAGGTTGAACTTCAAGCTTATAGAGCCTTTGAGGGAGCTCTTCAAGGATGAGGTAAGGGAGCTTGGGAGGAAGCTCGGGCTTCCGGATGAGATCGTTGAGAGGCACCCGTTCCCCGGTCCGGGGCTTGCAATAAGGATAGTGGGGGAGGTAAATCCGGAATACCTCAGGATGGTGAGGGAAGCGGATGCCATCGTCCTTGAGGAGATTAAGAGAGCCGGGCTTTACAGGAAGGTGTGGCAGTCATTTGCCGTTTTCGTTCCCATAAAGACCGTTGGGGTGATGGGGGATGTGAGAACCTACGAGTACCTGATAGCCGTGAGGATCGTTGAGAGCTCTGACGGCATGACTGCCGACTGGTTCAAAGTTCCGTACGATCTCCTTGAGAGGATATCAAACAGGGTAATAAACGAGGTGGAGGGGATAAACAGGGTTGTCTACGACATAACGTCAAAGCCCCCCGGGACGATCGAGTGGGAGTAGCATGGGTAAGCTTGAGAGAATAAGGGCTTTGAAGGAGAGGAAGAACGCCGTAATTCTTGCCCACTACTACGTGGACGGAGCAATTCAGGACGTTGCGGACTTTGTTGGCGATTCCTTGGAGCTTGCAAGGAGGGCAAGGTCCGTCGATGCGGATATCATCGTCCTCTGCGGGGTCTACTTCATGGCTGAGACGGCAAAGATCCTGAATCCGGAGAAGAGGGTCCTTATACCCTACTACAGGGCAGGCTGTCTGATGGCTGATATGGCCATAGTTGAGGAGATCGAGGACTTCCTCAGGAAAAACCCGGATTTCAGCGTTGTGACCTACGTGAACAGCTCTGCGCGGGTAAAGGCCGTTTCCGATATCTGCTGCACATCTGCAAACGCCGTTGATGTTGTCAACAGGGTTGAAGGGGACAGGGTGCTCTTCGTTCCCGACAGGAACCTTGGAGAGTTTGTCCTTGAAAGGACGGACAAGGAGGTTGTTCTCTGGAGCGGCTACTGTCCGATACACCATAAGCTGACAGAGAAGCACCTCATTGAGCTAAAGAACTCATACCCCGAAGCCGTTGTTGCCGTTCACCCCGAGTGCAGGAAGGGGGTGAGGGATATGGCGGACTTTGTCGGAAGCACATCTCAGATTATCCGTTTTGTTAAGGGGGTCAGGGCAGGTCAGGTCATAGTTGGAACCGAAAAGGGGGTAATACACAGCCTCAGAAAGGAGAGGCCGGAGATTGAGTTTATACCTGCCTACGGGGAGTTTATATGCGACCAGATGAAGATGATAACCGTTGACAGGCTGTTAAACTCGCTTGAGATGGAGAGATTTGAGGTTTCCGTCGACGAGGAGATTTCGAAAAGGGCAAGGAAGGCAATAGAGAAAATGCTGTTCATTTAGGAGAGGAGATGAAGGAGTTCCACGTCAAGCAGAACCTGACCATATTTGCCATACCCGTTGCAATTGACGTTCTGATTTTCATTCTGGGGGCTGTATCTCCCGGGGTTTTCAGGTTTATCCTCCTCGGAGTTGCGGCGGCATTCCTCGGGGTGGTTATCTACCAGTCAAGGCCCATCCTGAAGAGCTTTGCACTGAAGTTAACGCCGAAGGAGGTAAGGGTTCTTGACTTTACCGGGAAAACGGTTAGAAGGGTTGACTGGAAAAGGGTTGAGGGAGCGGCAGCCGGAAGGAGAAAGGTTCTGTTCATAAACATGTACAGCTTCTACTTCAGGGTTAAAGGGGATGAGGATATAAACTTCATCCTCAACTCAAGGGAGAGTGACCTTTCTCAGAAGTTCAGGAACTTCATAAGGGTGTTTGTAAGGAGAAACGTGCCCGTTCAGATAGTCAAATCCTGAGGATGCGATGAAGGAGACATCAACGAGAATTGTTCTCCACTTCCCGAAGGAGACCTGGGAT
>CAZIVU010000062.1:0-3858 GCA_964542865.1 uncultured bacterium
CTTTTCAACTGCTCTGAGCTTTGCGCTCCTTGAGGCGGGGTTCTCCTCAACCTCCCGAAGTGATGGGGTAACCGGCTTCTTCGTTAAAATCCTTGCACCCTCAAGCCTTCTGAATATCCCCTTTACAAGCCTGTCCTCAAGGGAGTGGAATGAGATAACGACAAGCCTCCCCTGACAGGAGAGGAGACCGAAGGATTCGGGAAGAGCTTTCTCAATCTCCTCAAGCTCCTTGTTGACGTAAATCCTTATAGCCTGAAACGTCTTCACTGCCGGGTGTCTTCTCCTTCCCGCCCACAGCCTTTTGGGGATAACGGACTCAACAATTTCGGCAAGCTCCGTCGTTGTCTCTATCGGCTTTTCCTTCCTCCTCCTCACTATCTCCCTTGCAATCTTCCTCGCAAACCTCTCCTCACCGAACCTGAATATGATGTCGGCAAGCTCCCTCTCCGAAAGGGTGTTGACAACGTCCCTTGCGGTCAGCCTCTGCCTCCTGTCCATCCTCATGTCAAGGGGCTGTTCGCTCCAGACGGAAAACCCCCTTTCACCCCTGAGCTGAAAGTGGGAAACCCCGAGGTCAAAGAGGAAACCGTCAACCTCCTCTAATCCCTCCTCCCTCAAAACCTCTCCCACCTGTGAAAAGGCTGCGTGGTATACGGATACCCTATCGCCGAACCTGTCAAGCCTCTTCAGGGCTACCTCTATGGCGTTCTCATCCCTGTCAAGCCCTATGACCCTGTTGCGGGGATTCGCCGTCAGGATTGCCTCTGCATGGCCCCCTCCCCCCAGCGTTGCATCGACAAAAACGCCACCCTTTTCGGCGTTCAGGTAGTAAAGCACCTCCCTCAAGAGAACGGGGGGATGGTAGATTTCCCCTACCATAGGTTTTCTCTTACGATTATCTCGTCCCTCTGCGGTCCCATCGATATCATGACAACGGGAATTGAGAGGTAATCCTCAATGAACTCAACAAACCTCTTTGCTTCAGCCGGGAGCTCATCAAAGCTCCTGATACCCGTCGTTTTAACCCTCCACCCGTCAAGCGTTTCGTATACGGGCTTCACCCTGCTGAGCATGGAGTACGTTGATGGAAAGCTCTCTATCATTTCACCTTCATACGTGTAGCCGACGCACACGTTCACCTTTTCAAAGTCATCAAGGACGTCAAGCTTTGTGAGTATGATGCCATCAAGGTCGTTGACCTCCTTTGAGAACCTGACGGCGAAGAGGTCGAGCCACCCGCACCTCCTTGGCCTTCCCGTTGTTGCTCCAAACTCATGCCCCCTTGCCCTAAGAAGCTCTCCCATCTGGTCTTTAAGCTCTGTCGGGAAAGGTCCTCCCCCAACCCTTGTCGTGTAAGCCTTCGATATCCCGAAAATCCTCTTAACCTTCTTCGGGCTCACCCCGGCTCCCGTCGTTATCCCCAGTGCCGAGGCGTTTGAGGATGTAACGAAGGGGTACGTCCCAACGTCTATGTCGAGCAGCGTTGCCTGTGCACCCTCAAAGAGTATCCTCCTTCCAGCATCTATCTCCCTGTTAAGGAGGGAAACCGTGTCGCAGACGTAATCCCTTAGCCTTTCGTAAATCCTTAAGGTTGAGGTGAATATCCTCTCAAAGTCAAAGTCCGGCTCCCACCCGTAAACGTGCTTTAGAATTAGCCTTTTCTCCTCAACGTTCTCCTTAAGCCTGTGCCTGAACGTTTCAATATCCTCAAGGTCGGCTACCCTTATGCCAACCCTTCCGGCTTTGTCCCTGTAAGCAGGACCTATGCCTTTCAGCGTTGTCCCTATGGAGGTTCCCTTCCTCCTCTCGGCTGCAGCATCGAGCTCCTTGTGGTAGGGGAATATGAGGTGAGCCCTTTCACTGATAAAGAGCCTCCCATCAACGCCTTTCCCGATCCTCTCCACGAAGTCAACCTCATTTGATAGCGCCTCAAGGTCTATGACCATTCCGTTTCCCAGTATGCACCTTTTATCGTTGTGGAGTATCCCGGATGGAAGGAGGTGAAAAACGTACTTGCTCCCATCTATAACAACGGTATGGCCTGCGTTGTTTCCCCCCTGAAACCTCACTATGTAATCGGCAGACTCGGAAAGGATGTCGACAACCTTTCCTTTTCCCTCATCTCCCCACTGGGTTCCGATAACTGCAACCGTTGACATCAGGCTCTCCCTGCATTGAAATTAAGGATCTCCTTCAAGCAGCCAGATCTTAACATCTCCAAATTAAGAAGAAAATTGCCATCTTTAATGTACTCAAAAAGAGCATTCTTTGCACTTAACCAGCCTTTCCCATCAGTTATCCAGATGAACTCTATTCCCTGAGATCTCCAAAAATCGGAAAGCTTTCTATATTCTCCAGCTGTCGCCTTCAGCTTGGAACCCCTTCCCGAGTAGAAGTTCACCTCTATGAAAAAGAGTTTCCCATTATAGAGGATCGCAAAATCCGTTTTTCTATCAGTTTCATCTATTTCAACTTTTATACCCCAATTGGAAAAAATAGAATCTCTGGTAGCTTGTCGTATGTAAGAAAATCCAAGTTCCTTAGAAGCTTTTTCTATTAGATTTTCACATATCTCTTCCATAAGTGTTCCCGTTCTGTTTTTTCTGGCATTGCTATCAAGGCCAACCTCAATTCCAACTACATAATCCCAAATGCTTCTTAATTTCTCTTTGAATAGGTTTTTAAGCCCGGATTCTCTAAAGAAAAGTAATATTTCATCTATTTCTTCCCTTGAATAGAAATCCTTTGAGAAATCTATGTGCAGATAGGAAAAATTTGTGACATCTGTAAGAATCTGCTCCCGTTTTGCTCTAATAGCGATCAGTATTGGAAAGGTTTTAACTACACTTGGATAGGTTTCGATGAGGGTTTTTAAAGCATTTTCTACGTTCTGCTTGCCCAAAAGGAAATCTAACAAATGAAATTCAGCTTCATTCTTCTTGATGTTTTCAAACACCTTTTGCCAATTAACAAAATAAGCCCAGGTCTTTATATTTTCTTTAAGACTGCTAATCAAAAAATCAAGAGTTTCCTCAGGAGAAAGAACATTTACAGGACAATCCATCACTTAACTGCCTCCTTAAAATTCCCGATGGGTTGGCTGCCCTTGGCAGAAAGTGATACTCCCCTCTCTCTTAACTCATCCTTAATTCTTGGTATAGCAAGTTTTTTCAGATAAGTTTCAACAAGATCTATCCCAATAAATTTCCTGCCATATCTTACTGCAACTACACCTGTTGTTCCGCTTCCGCAAAATGGATCAAGAATTATATCCCCCGGATTTGAAGTAAGAAGAATTATTCTTTCAAGCAAAGCCTCCGGCTTTTGAGTTGGATGCTTGCCATATCTTTTCTCCCAACCTTTCGGAGTGGGAATTGCCCAAATACTTCTCATCTGTTTGCCCGGTTTCTTCAAAAGATCACCCTCCCAATCTCCGTTTTTGGCAAGCTGATAGTTAAATGTATGTTTTGCATTGCTTGATTTTTTTGCCCAGATCAGTGTTTCATGACTTGCAGTAAACATCCTACAACTTAGATTTGGAGAAGCATTAGGTTTATACCAGCAGATATCATTTATTATATGCCATCCTTGCTTTTGCAATGCGAATCCACACATATAAATAGAGTGATAAGTTCCAGATATCCAGAGAGTCCCGTTGGGCTTTAAAACTCGTTTACACTTTTCTATCCACTTATATTGGAACTCAAAATCTTTTTCAAACCCTCTGCTTTTGTCCCATTCCCCTTTGTTGACACTTACCCTCCTACCAGCATGACATGTAAAACCGCCGTTTGAGAGGTTGTATGGAGGGTCAGCAAATATGAGATCTACAGATGCTTCCGGTAGATGTTCAAGTAT
>CAZIVU010000062.1:3958-5548 GCA_964542865.1 uncultured bacterium
CTGTTCTCAAAGAGGCGGTAACCTTTATCGAGAACCTCCTCGCCTCCGTAAAGCTCAAGTATCGAAAAGAGCCTGTCCTTAACATCCCTATCAAGTGCGTTCTTCTCGGCAAATATCTCCATCCCGGAGTAGTCCTTGCTGGAGAGAAGGGATATAAGCTCATCCCTCAGCTCAGGTCTAATTCCGAGCTCCTCAACGGCTCCTGCAACGAAATCGACGTGTCCGATGTCAATC
The DNA here is from genome assembly GCA_964542865.1 of uncultured bacterium. Lineage (GTDB taxonomy): Bacteria > Aquificota > Aquificia > Desulfurobacteriales > Desulfurobacteriaceae > CAZJFY01. The sequence continues at coordinate 4,193 of CAZIVU010000062.1, forward strand.
TGGTAGGATGAAATCCCGAGCTCCTCAAGTGCATTTGAGATAACGCTTATAACCTCTGCATCGGCTTCAACGTCATCAACGCCGATGAGCTCAATCCCTAACTGCCTCGTTTCCCTCTCCTCCTCGGTATCCCTGAAGATGCTTCCGCCGTAGTAGAACCGGAACGGAGGCTCCTCCCCCTTGAAGGACGTTGAGACAATCCTTGCAACCTGAGGGGTAAAGTCAGGCCTGACTGCGAGGAGGTTTCCCGTGTCCTTGTCAACGAGCTTAAAGGATATCCTCTCAAACGACTCATCGGTCGCCTTGAAGGTCTTGAGGTACTCAACGGTCGGGGGGATAACCCTCAGGTAACCCCACTTCTCAAAAACCCTGAAAACCCTGTCGAATATGTACTTAAGCTCCCTGCTCTCGGAAGGAAGGTAAGTCTTAAACCCCCTTGGAATTTCGGTAAAGATACCCATATCAAAATCCCAGATGCTTTACGATTCTTTCCTCATCGGCGGGAAGCGTAACCGGTTTAACCCCCATCGATATTGCCGTATCCGGATCCTTCAAGCCGTGCCCCGTCAGGGTGCAGACAACAACATCACCTTTCCTGAATATATTCCTCTCCCTGTTTGCCTTCACAACACCTGCTATGGACGCTGCCGACGCGGGCTCGCAGAATATCCCCTCACTCCTTGCAACGAGCCTGTAGGCATCAAGGATCTCCTCATCGGTAACCATGTCTATGAACCCTCCGGACTCCCTGGCAGCGTTAACAGCTCCCTCCCAGCTTGCGGGATTGCCAATTCTAATCGCCGTTGCAACCGTTTCGGGGTTCTTAACCGGATGGCCAAGAACTATGGGGGCGGCTCCGGCAGCCTGCCATCCGCACATCCGGGGCTTTCTATCAACCTTCCCGGCTTCGTAGTACTCCCTGTAACCCATCCAGTAAGCCGTTATGTTGCCTGCATTCCCAACAGGTATGAAGTGGAAATCCGGCGCCCTTCCGAGCTGCTCACAAACCTCAAAGGCAGCAGTCTTCTGTCCCTGAAGCCTGTAAGGGTTTATCGAGTTAACTATCGTTATCGGGTAGTCCCTCCCAATCTCCCTCACAATCTCAAGGGCATCGTCAAAGTTGCCCTCAATCTGGATAACCTCAGCCCCGTACATGACCGCCTGAGATAGCTTTCCAAGTGCGATCTTCCCCTCAGGTATAAGGACAACTGCCTTTATGCCAGCCTTTGCGGCATAGGCGGCAGCAGATGCCGACGTGTTTCCGGTGGATGCGCATATGACAGCCTTTGCGCCGTCCTCAACGGCTTTTGAAACTGCCATAGTCATCCCCCTGTCCTTGAAGGAACCCGTAGGGTT
>CAZIVU010000062.1:5648-7196 GCA_964542865.1 uncultured bacterium
CATATAGACTTTCTCATAGAGAAGGGGGTTGACGGCATAGTCCCCTGCGGAACAACGGGAGAATCGGCAACGCTCTCCTTTGAGGAACATGAAAGGGTAATAAGCATAGCCATCGAGGAGGCTAAAGGAAGGGTAAAGGTAATTGCCGGCACGGGTTCAAACAACACGCTCGAAGCCATTGAGCTTACAGAATTTGCACGGAGGGCGGGGGCTGACGGAGCACTCCTCATAACTCCCTACTACAACAAGCCAAATCAGGAAGGGCTATACCTTCACTTCAGGAGGATTGCCGAGTCCGTCGATATCCCAATCGTCCTTTACAACGTTCCCGGAAGAACAGGGGTAAACATGCTTCCAGAAACGGTTGCAAGGCTTTCAGAGATTGAGAACGTAGTTGCGATAAAGGAGGCAACGGGAAACCCGAACGTCACAAGCGAGATTGTTAACCTAACGGGCGGGAGGATAACCGTCCTCTCCGGAGACGACCTGACCTTCCTGCCCCTCCTCTCCGTGGGAGCAAAGGGAGTTATATCCGTTGTGGCAAACATAATCCCCGAAAGGATGAAGGAGCTATTCAAAGCCTACACATCAAAAGATGTGGAGAGGGCTGAGAGGCTCCACAGGGAGATATTCCCCCTCTCAAAGGCGATGTTCATAGATACGAACCCCATTCCCGTCAAAACAGCCCTCTCGATGATGGGAAGGATGGAGAAGGAGTTCAGGCTTCCACTGTGTCCCACCACTCCTGAGAACGAGGAGAGAATCAGGAAAGCCCTCAGGGATGGAGGCTTAATCTAATGGCAAGGGCAATCGACTACAGGGACATTGAAAAGCTCCTGTTCTACTTCGACATAAGGGAGAAGGATATCGAAAACCTGAAATCTCTGGGGGAAATTCTCATACCCTACGTTGATGAGTTTGCAAACGCATTCTACAACAACCTGATGAGGTTTGAGGAGATAAACGAGTTTATTGAAAAGGGACTTGAGGGGCTGAAGATAACCATAAAGGAGTGGTTCAGGAAGCTCTTTTCCGGAAAGTACGACTCCGAGTACCTCACCTACCTTGTGAGGATTGCGAAGGTTCACGTTGAGGTCGGAGTTCCTCCCCACTACATAGTCGTTGCCATGAACTTCGTGAGCAGGTTCTGCACGAAGAGGATAGTAAAGGAGTACCTTAAGGGGGAGTGCAGGGGTGAAAAGGTTGAAAACCTAATAAGGTCTTTACAGAAAATCCTCGCTCTCAACGAGGACGTCCTTATATCGTTCTACGTTGACAGCGAGCTAAAGACGTTCCTGGGGGCTGGAAAGCTCCAGAGGGGAATAATCAACTTCACAAAGAAGTTCGCAACGATAACGGATATGGCAATCCTGTTTGGCCTTATGGTTCTTGCCATATTCGTTACAGGTCTCTTCGTCTTTGACATCCTTCACTTTGTCCACGGCAACATATCCCACGGGCTGATAGCTGCCCTTGGAGACCTGCTGATACTCTGGACAGTCCTTGAGCTCCTGAACAGTGAGATCAAGTTCATGATGGGAGGGGAGC
>CAZIVU010000063.1:0-7117 GCA_964542865.1 uncultured bacterium
TGAGATATTGAAATTTCTACAGAAATAGATGTACTTCTCCGAGTGCAAAACAACCCAGAATGACCCCCTCTGACTCCCCCTGTGAGGGGGAGAAGTGTTTGTCGCTTGAAATTTTCAAGTTCCTTCACGTTTAACGAACATCTGAGACAGAATAACTTCAAAGTTTGTATTCTGTTCTTCCCCGTTTTCTTTACCCGGTACTTCTCCGGAGTATCTATTCAGGAGTTTTTTTAGCAGCTTTACCTTTTCAGATGTTGGTTTGTCCTTTAAATCCTTTAACAGCTTCTTTGAAATGCCGGATGGTAAGCCTTTTTCCCTTATAAGGCTTAAAAAGTCGTTGATTATTACTCTGTCTTCTTGTGAAACAAGATTCCGAAGGGCTTTAAGTTGTTTAACAAGCCTGCTTTCGGAATTTTTTGAAGCCTTTGAGGAAGGATTCTTGGCAGTTGATAGTTCGTCTTCAAACGCTTTAATATTTTTCGATAGGAGGTCATAGAAGAGTTTCCTTTTAAGCGGTGCTGTTCCCTCACTCATATCAACTTTCAGAAATTCGACTGCCTGGAGAAAATCAATTTCCTTTGCGGCTTTTCCCTTATAGCAGAGGAAAATCTTTTTAATATTTCCCTTTTTGAGAAGTGTAATGAGGAAATCCTTATTCCAGTGCCTTGAAGAGCGAGCTTTTTTGGGGAGTTTTTTAATTTTTTCAAACAGCTCCGGGCTCTTTTCTTTAATGTGCTGGAGCTCTTTGATGTAATCAAGAAGTGAGATATCTTCGTTTTTATCTTCAACGGGTGCATTTATCATTTCAAACAACCCTTTCGGGGATGTTTCTTCCTCCTCAGTTAGATATTTTGCATCCTCCCCAAGGGCTTCGTGGAACGCCTGAAGTTTTGCAACGGCTGCGGCTTCAAGTCCTATCTCTTTTTCCGTTTTATCGACGGGGAAAAAGTTGAATATGTAGATCTCGCTGAAAGCAGTTCCTACCCTGTTAATCCTGCCAACCCTTTGAAGAACTCTTGTTGGATTCCACGGGATGTCGTAATTAACTATTACGTTAGCTCTATGAAGGTTTACACCCTCAGCAAGGACGTCTGTTGTAATGAGTATTCTTATGTCGTTTTCACTGCGGTGTTCCGGCTGGTTGGGATCAAAGTTTTGAAGGATTTTCTCCCTTACTTTTCTGTTTGAGGAGGATGTATAGGCAATGACTTCTGAGCCAAACTCCTTTTTCAGGTTCTGTTCCAGATACCCGACGGTCTCGGCAAATTCCGTAAATATGAGGAGCCTGGTGTCCTTTGAAATTCTCGGGTCTGTTTTTAAGAGGTTAAGAAGTTTTGAGAGTTTTGGGTCAAAATCCTGTTCCTCCCATTTCTGATAAAGCCTTTCAACTGCTTCTATATCTGCTTTAAGGTTGGTATAAAAACTCTCCTGTAGTTGATCTTTTTCATACACTATAACGTCATTCGAATTTTCAATCTCCATGAGGAAGCTGTCTATATCGGGATTATCGGTCTGTGATATTTCGTCTATCAATTCGTAAATATTTAATTTCTTGCTCATATAGACCTTTCCGCTTCTTTCAAACTCTTTTAGAACCTGTTTGTATGATTTCAAAAACCTTTTAAGTGAGCTTGTGAATGAGTAGAAGCTGCTTTCAAGTCGCTTAAGGAGCAGGACTTTCATGAGTCCGGCAAGATTCATCTGGGATAGATATTCGATATTGCTCTTTGTTTCTGTCGGGTAGGGGTGTTTCAGGTAAATGACGGGCTTATACCTTGCATACGTTAAGGATTTTATGGTCTTAATTGTTTCATTGAAGAGTTTGTTCAGTTTATCATCAAGCAGATAGTAAACCTTTTCAGGTGGATTAACGTGTGGAAAGAACACTTTCTGTTTTTTAAGGTCATCTTCATAGTGCTTCATTACCTCTTTTCGGGTTCTTCTTACCATAACGTAGACAAACACCTTTTCCCTGATCTCCTCTCCCACTTCTTTTAAAAGTTCTCTGTAACCTTCAGGGTCTTTTCTTCTGTCCACCTGCTTTATTTTCTTTTCGAGGTTGGCAAAGAATCTGTCTATGTCGTATATTCCGGGAATCGTTGGGTTTCTTTTGTCCTGGAATAGTAGAAGTTGGGCTTTTATATCTGAGGGTTTATTGTTGTAGGGCGTAGCCGTAACGAGAATGACTTTTTTCCCCTTGCAGATTTCATAAAGGTTCGTGAACCTCTGGGTATCCTCATTCCTGAACCTGTGTGCTTCATCAACAATTACAAGCTTGTAATCCCTGTAATCTCTCGGATCGATGGATGATAGTTTCCCGGCAGATTCAACCTTTGCAGGGACCAAGAATTCTCTGAGGACCTCTTCCCAGTAATTCATCAGGTGGGGTGGAGCGAAGACGAGGGTTTTCTTCCTGAATCGGGAGGCAATCATTGCGGCTATATAGGTTTTCCCGAGCCCAACAACGTCTGAAAGGAAAACCCCGCCGTGGACTTTTAGCTTCCTTTCCGCATCAAGGACAGCCTCCAACTGGTAACGGAGTTTTTTGAAACCTTTCGGGAGGGGAAGCTCTTCCTCGTCCTCCGTTTCAACCTGCTCCCCAAAAAATTCATAGAGAAACTTTAAGTAAAGCTCATAAGGAGTTAATTCGTCATTAAACCACGTTTTCTTTTTAATAGTTTGCACTATATCTTCTGAGATATCCACGCACTTTTCCCAGAGCTTTTCGAATCTGTTAATTGCAAATTCAACATCGGTTTTATTTTTTAGTTCCACGTTAAATTCAAGATTTTCCTTTAGTCCAGAGATCGTAAAGTTTGATGAACCAGTAATTACTCTTCCCAGATCTATTCCGGTTCTGCTTCTAAAAATGTAAAGTTTTGCATGTAAGGGTGAATGTGGATAAAATTTTATTTCAAGTTTCCCATTGTTTATCCAATCGATGAACTTTGTGATGGCAGTTTCTTTCTCATAAGTGTCTTCCTGTCCGCCAGATGAAAGCTCTTCAACAACTTTTGAAAGGTAACCTTCTTTTGATCTGGAGATGCTCTCAGCCATGTCTATGAGGTTCAAGACATCTTTCCCGGTCTGCATCCCAACGATAATTCTTATTCTGTCAACCTTTTCAAGCTCTTCTTGAAGCTGGTATAGGCCGGAAAGATAGAAGTAACCAACGATGATGTTAAGCTCCTTCGTGTCTTTAAAGAGCGTTTTAAATCTGTCTATTAGCTTTCGATTCTCTTCGTTCGTAAAGAAAGTAAGGTCATTTATAACGGGGTTATCCATATTTAATCCCTGAACCTTTCCTGATCGCTCCATTATACAAAAGGCGAAGTTAGTTAAGGCGAACGGTGGTTAGAACTTCTTTCCCCACTTTTCCCATATCCCGACCTTCCTTATGAACCTGAAGCCGTAGTGGGAGTAAAAGTCCTTTGCGTTGTAGTTTTTCTCGCCGAGCCACAGGCCGACAGACTTGTCTCCCCTGCCCTTCAGGTAATCAAGTGCCCTTTTGAAGAGCTTTCTCCCAATTCCGTGCTTCCTGTATTCCGGAAGGACAACGAACTCGTGAATCTCGCCGTGACGGGGTCTCCACCACGCATCGGACGCTATGAAGCCGACAATCTTTCCGTCAACCTTTGCAACGAAGAACCCCTCTCTGTCCCTGTTGAACAGCCAGCGCAGGTATTCCCTTATCTTTTTCCTGTCGGTGTCTGCGTATTCCTCAAGCCCCCTGTAGGCTTTTCTGTAAACGTCTATGAGGGATTCAAGCTCCGACTCCTTTACCCGCTCTATCCTTAACCGACTCTCTGAGTATTCTGTATCCATCAAGAAGCTCCCTCTTCAGGATAAACTCCCTCTCGGTGTGGCAGTTCATCAGGTTTCCGGCTCCAAATACGACAACCTTCTTGCCCTTCTTCCTGTACTCTATGGCATTTGTCCACGATGGGCACGTTCCCCTCTCAAGCACCCTTATCGGTTCCGGGAGGAAATCTGTATCCTCTTCAACGAATCCCCTGTCGGCATCGCCGATGCTGTCCGGTATCGACTTGAGGATGGCTTCAAAGTCCGCTTCTGGCTCAACTATCAGCTCCACCTTTGCTGTGCACCTTCCGAGCGTTGCGTAGATGTCGCCGTTGTCCCCGCATATGCTGAGGATGTTCACGCTTACCCCTGAGCCTTCAAGTTCGGTGTAGAACGAGAGCCTGTCTGAGAGCTTCTTCAGCATGCCGTTGCCGTAGCTTGCGTGAAGCTTTTCATCCTCAAGCTCAAACTCAACCTCAACTGCTCCCATGTGTCTGTTCCAGACCTTCAGTCCTGTAGGCTCAAAAACTATTCCTGCCGGGGCTTCGGGCTCAGCTTCTGCGGCTCCCGTTCCCCCCTCCTCCTCATCAACGGAGAGTATGACCTCCATGCCGGGGAGGTTCCCCCGTTCAAGGAGGAGCTTCAGGATTACTGAGACGTTTCCGAGGTTGTCGGCAACGCCCGTTCCCTCAAACCTGTCGGGAAGCTCCCTGAAAGGGGAAACCCTTTTGACCGTGTCTATGTGGGCATCGAGGAAAAGCTCCGGCTTGCCGGTCGGCGGAACGTAGATGTTGTAGCTGTCCTCAAAAGCCACCCCTCTCCTTTTCAGGAGATCCGCTATGAAGTCCTTTCTCTCCTCCTGAGAGTCCATCCTTGCAAGGTTTCTCAGGATTTCAAATACATCCTTCCCCATTTCAGGTAAGCCACTCCTTCCAGTCTTTCCCTGCCATGCCCTTCAGTCTGTACCTCTCCATGAGCTTCCCGCAGGGGCAGGTTCTCTCCAATCTATGAAGTTTCCTGACGGCTTCAACCATAATCTCTGGGAAGAGCGAGACCGCCCTCTCAACCCTTCTCTTCTCTTCCTCGGAGAGCATCCCCTCAAAGAGGATACCTGACCTGAACTCCTTCTCCTCCATGCCCTCTGCGTAGTTTGTTACGTAACAGAGGGGGGCGTAGCACATCTCAAGCTCTTTTGCCAGGAAGACCTCGGGGACAAGCGTCATACCCACGAGGTCTCCATATCTTGAGAACATCCTTATCTCAGCCGGCGTTTCAAGCCTCGGACCCTCGGTGCAGATGTAGGTTCCGCCGAAGTGGAAGCGAAGCCCCTTCTCCTTCAGGACTTCCCCCAGCACCTGAGAGGTCTGGGGGCAGAAGACGGGGTTCTGCCTCACAAACCCCATCCCTTTCCACTCAAAGAACGTGCGGCTCCTTCCCCTTGTGAAGTCTATGAGGTCATCGGGAACCACGAAATCTCCCGGCTTCAGGTTCTTCCTCATGGAGCCGGGACCTGTCCAGGCTATAATCCTTTCCGCTCCAAGCTCCTTTGCGGCGTATATGTTTGCCCTGTAGTTTACGAAGGGAGCCGTTATCTCATAGTCCCTCTCGCCGTGCCTTGACATGAACAGGAACTCAACATCACCGTTTCTCACCCTGTAGACGGGGTTTGACAATCCGTAAGGGGTATCAACCCTTCTTCGCTCAAGAACCTCACCGAACCTGCCCTTCAGGAAGTATGCCCCGCTTCCTCCCATTATCAGAACCATTATCCTCTGTTCCTCCCTATCTTCGGCGGCTTTATCCTGTGGAGCTTGAACCTTTCCCTTGCAAGCTCCTCAACCCACCTTACAGCCTTGAACCTCTGGGTAAACGGGTCTATGGATATGCCCCCTCTCGGGTTAAATTCCCCGTAAACCTCGATGTAGTAGGGTTCAAGGAGCCTGTTAAGGTCGTCCGCAATCCTGTTTACCGTGTCCTCGTGGAATCCCCTCGCATTCCTGAATGAGAAGAGGTAGAGCTTGAGCGACTTGCTCTCAACGAGCCAGTTTTCGGGGATATACTGGATGTAAATGGTTGCAAAGTCCGGCTGACCGGTGACGGGACAGAGCGTTGTGAACTCCGGGCAGTTGAGCGATACCCAGTATATCCTGCCGGGAAACCTGTTTTCAAACCTCTCAAGGAGTGACGGGTCATACTCGTAAACGTACTCGGTTTTCTTTCCTAACTTTGAGAGCTTATCCATCTTTCCTCTCCAAGGAGTTCTTCCGAGATTTCTATCACGGCTTGGGGCTTCAGGTCTCTCATGCACCTGAAGTGCTTTTCCGGGCAGGACCTCTTCCCGTGTATTCCGCAGGGCCTGCAGTAAAGGTCAACCTCTGCAACCCTTGCCCTTTCGCCGAGGGGGTAGAAACCGAATTCCTTCACGGTTGAGCCGAATATCGAAACGACCGGGGTCCTGAACGCCGTTGCTATGTGTGCGGGAGCCGAATCGTTCACGATGGAGAGCTTTGCCCCCTTAATCACAGCCATGAGCTCCTTAAGGTCTGTCTTCCCGCACAGGTTTATCCCCCCTTTCAGCCTCTCAGAAACGGATGAGCAGACATCCCTGTCAGCCTCACTTCCAAGTATAACCACCTCAAGCCCTCTCCTCAAGAAGTGCCTTCCCACCTCTGCAAAGTACTCGGGGAGCCACCTCTTCGTTGCCCACACGGAGCCGGGGGAGAGGGTTATGTAGGACTTCTCGGTAAGGCTGAACTTCCTCAACGTCTCCCTGTAAAGCTCCCCGTCCATGGGAAGCTCCACCTCCCCGTCGATTACCGGGTTTTCGGAGACCGCCCTCAGAAGGTCAAGGTTTCTCTCAACCTCGTGAACCGGCCTGTAGTTTACCCTCCTCGTGTAGAGGAAGCTGAACCCTGCCGTGTCAAATCCAACTCTCTCCCCTATTCCCGACAGGAAGAGCGTCAGGGATGTCCTGTGTGACCTGTGGGGGGATATGGCAAGGTCAAAACCCATCCCTTTCAGCTTTCGGCTTGCCTTCAGTATCCCCTTATCTTTCCTCTCAATGATGCCGTCAACGTAGGGGAAGCCCTCAAATACCCCCTTAAGCCCTTTCCTTACAAGCAGAAAGATTTCACTTTCGGGGAACGTTCTCTTAACCGATTTTATAAGGGGGGATGTCAGAATGAGGTCTCCGAGGAAAGCCGTTTGAGATATGAGGATTCTCTTCATGGATCACCTTTAAAATGGTCGGAGCAGGGGGATTTGAACCCCCGACCTCTTGGTCCCGAACCAAGCGCGCTACCAGGCTGCGCCATGC
>CAZIVU010000064.1:0-2423 GCA_964542865.1 uncultured bacterium
GGCTCTCATCTAAACCCTCATGGGCATGATAACGCACTTAAGCTCAGGCTCAACACCTGAAAGGATAAGGGCTTGAGTTGTCGGGGTATCGAAGAGGAGGACAACATCTCCGCTCTCCATGCTGCCAACAGCCTCGGAGAGGTGGACAACGTTAAAGCCTATCCTGAAATCCTCACCGCTGTAGTCGGCGGGAACCTCAACGATTGCCTCCTCCCCCGTATCTGACCTTGCCGAAAGCTTCATGAGCTTGGGGGAAAGGTTAATCAGGACTGGTTTCACATCCTCCCTGTCAAAGATTACGGACACCTCCTTGAGTGCCGTCAGGAACTCATCCCTGTCAACGGAACACCTCAACGGGTTCCCCTCGGGAATCACGGCTGTGTAGTTCGGGTAATCGCCCTCAATGACGGAGCTCGAGAGCTTTGTATCCCCGAAGTTGAAAAAGACCTGATTTTCAGACGACGTTATCTCAACCTCGTCAACGCCGGAGGCAAGCTTCCTTACCTCCGAGAAAACCCTCCTTGGAACGATAACCCCAAACTCCGGAGCAGAAACTCCAACCTCGTAAAGGGAAAGCCTGTGCCCGTCCGTCGCAACAAAGTGAACCTTACCTCCCGTTGACGTTATGTAAACTCCCGTAAGCACGTACCTCGTCTCATCCCTGCCAACCGCGTAGAGGACCTTTTTCAAAGCCTTATCAAGAACGGCTGATGAAAGCCTCAAAGGTCTGTCTCCCGAGAAGCTGAGCTCCGGAAACTCATCGGATGGAAGGGTGGAGAGTGAAAAGAGTGAGTTGGAAGACCTTATCTTCAGCAGATTCCCCTCCACCCCCATCTCGACGTCGTTTCCGGAAAGGTTCGAGGCAACCTTCAGGAGCTTCGACGCGTTAACCGTTACCCTTCCCTCCTCCTCAACGGTGCAGGATGTCTCCGTCGTTATTCCTATCTCAAGGTCTGTAGCTGAAAGCCTTAAACCACCATCCCCAGCCTCGATAAGGATGTTCGAGAGTATAGGTATCTGCCCTTTCTTGTCAGCTGCTGGGGCAACCCTTCTCACAGCATCCCTAAACTTACTTCTTTCTATAAATATCTTCATGTTTCCTCCAAATTAGGAGTAGTAGGAAGGTGCACAAAATTTGTGCACCTGCTCTTGTAGTCCATAGCTTATTTTATAAAACCTTTTGCTCCTGTGGAAAGGTGCTGTGGAAAAGTGTGTGGATAGTGCCGGTTTATCCACAGAATTTTGCCTGTTCTGTGGATAACTCTTCGCTTCTTCTGAGTTTTCCACAGCGGGGGAGTTTTCCACAGAGTTTTCCACAGGGGTTATCCACAGTACTTGTGGATAACTTAATCCGGGACTTTTAAGTCAACGCTCAGGCTTCTCTCTATCTCGATGATCGTCTGGTTCACGCCCTCGTCGCTCTCCCGAAGCTTCTTGACCTTGTTGAAGGCGTGCATAACCGTTGTGTGGTCGTCCCTGTTGAAGGCTGCAGCAATCTTCGGGAAGGAGTAGTTTCCCAACTTCCTGCACAGGTACATTGCAACCTGTCTTGCAAGGGCTATCTTCTTCTTCCTTGAGCTGCTCAAGAGGTCGTCCTCGCTGACGTTGAACTTTGCTGCAACGAGGCTCCTTATCCTCTCAACCGGGAGGGCTTCCACTTTCCTGCTCTCCTGAAAACCAAACATCTCCTGAACGAGGCTCTCATCTATAGGTCTTCCCTCGAGCTGAGCCTTTGCCTTCAGCTTCAGAAGGGAGCCCTCAAGCTGCCTGATGTTCGATTTTATCCTCGTTGCGAGGACCTCCAGGACGTCATCCGTTATCTCAATCCCTTCCGATACTGCCTTCTTCCTCAGTATGGCAACCCTCGTCTCAAAGTCGGGGGGCTGTATATCGGCTATAAGTCCCCACTCAAACCTGCTCTTCAGCCTCTCCGTCAACATGGGGATATCCTTCGGAGGCCTGTCGCTTGTCAGGACTACCTGCTTGTTTGAATCGTAGAGGGCGTTGAAAGTGTGGAAGAACTCAATCTGGGTTCTGTCCTTTCCGCTTATAAACTGTATATCGTCTATGAGGAGGACATCAACGGTCCTGTACCTCTCCCTGAACGATGGCATCCTGTCGTTCCTTATCGAATCTATGAGGTCGTTCATGAAGCTCTCGGTTGTTACGTAAACAACGTTCTTTCCAGGATTTAGCTTTTTCACAAAGTTCCCTATAGCCTGCATGAGGTGGGTCTTCCCGAGCCCAACCCCTCCATATATAAACAGGGGATTGTAAGCCCTTCCGGGGTTCTGGGCTACCGCGATGGCTGCGGCATGGGCAAACTGGTTGCTTGCTCCTACGACGAAGTTCTCGAACGTGTACTTCGGGTTCAGGTTTGACTCCATTGTGCCCTTTTCCCCCTTCTGGGGAAGGGAGAGCTC
>CAZIVU010000064.1:2523-6626 GCA_964542865.1 uncultured bacterium
GGTTCAGGTTTGACTCCATTGTGCCCTTTTCCCCCTTCTGGGGAAGGGAGAGCTCGAGTTGGATGGGCTTTGTTCCATCCGAGTTTATGATCCTTACTTCGATGTTCCTGTTGAACGCCCTGGAGAGGGTGCTTCTCAGAAGCTGAAGGTAGTTCTTCTCAAGGAACTCCTTGACTATCCTATCCTTTGCCCTGATAGCTATCTTTCCCCCTTCAAGGGATACGAACTCAAGCTCACTGAACCACGAACGGAAGATGTGGGGTTTTACGGAATCCCGGATTTCATTTAGCGCTTTTTCCCACAGTGCTTTCACTGTTCAGGACCTCCCCGTAGATCTCCATGTAACCTGACACCATTTTACCAATCGAGAAGTTCCTGACTGCAAAATCAAAACCCTTGATTTCCAAAGATTTTCTCAGGGAGAGGTCCTTTAAAACCCTTGAAATTCCAGATGCAAGGTCTGAGGGGCTACTTTTCCTGACAAGGATGCCCGTTTCCCCGTCCTTTACAACTTCCCTTACACCCCCAACATCCGTTGCCACAACGGCTTTCTTCAGAACCATAGCCTGGAGGATGGAGCCTCCTATCCCCTCATTGTCGGAGGAGAGAACAAAGATGTCAAAAGCCTTTATGTAGTTCTGAATGTCCCACTTAAACCCCAATAGTTTTATTCTATCCTCTAAATTGTAAAGCTTGATTTTTTCCTCCAGCGTTCTCCTCAGGGGACCCTCTCCAACTATCGTGAAAACGGCTTCCGGAAACTCTTTCAGCAGAATCCTTGCAGCTTCAATGAAGTTGACCTGGTTCTTCTGCTCCGTCAGAGCTCCGACGTTCCCCACTACAGGAGACCCCTTGAGCTCCTCCCTTATCCTTTTCACCTTCTCCCTGTCGACGAGCTTTTCAAGTTCCGTGTCAACGGCGCTGTAGACGGTTCTGACCTTCTCTCCCGGTATGCCGTAGTCTAAGAGTATCTCCCTTACCCTTTCAACAACGCACACAACGGCTTCTGTTTTGCGGTACTTTAACCTTGTCAGGGGGTCTCCTGACGGCAGGTAGTCAACCCTTCTGGTGTAGATGACGGGCTTTCCGTGTAGCGGCTTTGACGCAACGGATACTGTGTGGGCTTTTGCTGCGTGTGCGTGAACGATATCAAAATCCCCCGCGACTGTTCCGACCTTTACCGTATCCAGCAGCTGGTTTCCCGAAAGGGGGACTGTATCTATCCCCTCATCGCTGCACCTTTTGAAGAGCTCCCCGTTTCTCCTGCACGCGACTGTGCACCTTACCCCTTCCCTCTCAAGCCCCTTTACGAGGTAGAGGAGTTGCTGTTCTCCACCTCTCCATCCCTTTTCCGTGTTGACGTGAAGGATTTTCATCAGCCCACAAGGTTGAAGTTTACGGTAAGTTTAATCTCCCTTCTCCTCCCGTCCGGGGTTGGGGGAAGGGGGGACGATTCAAATATCGCCCTTTTGGCGGCTTTATCAAGGAGGGGATAGCCTGAGGGCTTTTCAACCTTTACCGATGATACCCTTCCATCCCCCTCAACGGTGAACCTGACCGTGACGCTCCCCTCCTCACCCCTCTGCCGGGATATGTACGGGTAGTGCTTGTGCCTCTCGACCCTCTTTACGACAAGCTCGACGTAGCTCTTTAGCCCTTCCTGTGGTTTGGGGGCTCTCCTATCTTTCTCCAGCTCCACGTCCGAGGTTCCCCTTTCACCCCTCTTTGCTATCCTTGGCTTTGGAGTTCGTGTATCCGTTGCATTTTCCCCGTGCCTTTCCTGGGTTTTCTCAACGATCTCCTTTGGCTCTTCCCTCTTTGTCCCCTCAACCTTCCTTCTCTTCTCCACCTTCCGCTTTACTGTTTTCCCCTTTACCTTTCTGCGCTTTACCCTCCTCGGCATCTCCCTTCTTTTTGTCCTGACGGGTCTGCTCTCCTTCAGGGAGATTACCTCAACTTCTGCCCCTAAAACGGTTTCCCGGTGGGGAAGCCTTACGCTGCTCAGGATGGCGGCGTGTAGGGCAAGGGAGATGAGAAGGCTAATGGTAAAGAGAGTTTTCTCTTTTTCCATGAACTGCCAGCTCCTTGTTAATGTATAATCTATTCAGTTTGTCAGTGGAGGTGAACGTGAGGTTTTCAAGGGCTTTTATCCCAACGTTGAAGGAAGCTCCCTCCGATGCTGAAATACCAAGCCACAAGCTCCTCGTGAGGGCTGGCTTCATAAGGAAGAAGGCATCCGGCCTTTACGATATCCTTCCCCTCGGCGTCAGGGTTCTCATGAGGATAGAGAGGGTTGTAAGGGAGGAGATGGATAGGTCTGGTGCCCTTGAGGTCATGCTTCCCATTATGCACCCCGCTGACCTCTGGATGGAGTCTGAGAGGTGGGATGTTTACGGCAAGGAGATGATAAAGTTTGAGGACAGGCACGGGAGGGCTTACGCCCTTGGTCCTACGGCTGAGGAGATGATAACGGACCTTGTAAGGAAGGAGATAAAGTCCTACAGGCAGCTTCCGGTTAACCTGTACCAGATAGGGAGGAAGTTTCGGGATGAGATAAGGCCGAGGTTTGGCCTCATGAGGGCGAGGGAGTTCATCATGAAGGATGCCTACTCCTTCCACGCAACGGATGAGGATGCTGAAAGGGAGTACTGGAACATGTATGAGGCGTACTCAAGGATCTTCCGGAGAATGGGGTTTAACTTCAGGGCTGTTGAGGCGGAAACCGGGGAGATCGGAGGCAAGTTCTCCCATGAGTTCATGGTGATTGCCGATACGGGGGAGAGCAGGATCGTCTACTGCGATAGCTGCGGTTACGCCGCAAGCGTTGAGAGGGCTGAGCAGAGGAATCCGGGTACTCCGGAGGGAAGGGAGAGGCAGTTTAAGGAGGTTGAGGAGGTTCTTACGCCGAACATCAAAAGGATTGAGGACGTTTCCTCCTTCCTGAACGTTCCGAAGGAGGAAATAGCCAAGCTCCTCGTTTACGTGGCTGATGGTTCCCCGGTCGCCGTTGTTCTCAGGGGGGACAGGGAGGTAAACGAGATCAAGCTGAAGAGGGCTCTCTCTGCAAAGGAGGTAAGACTTGCAACGGATGAGGAGGTTGAAAGGTTTACAGGGCAACCCAACGGATTTCTCTCCCCCATCGGGCTTACAATTCCCATCTACGGGGATTACTCCCTGATCGGGATGGTTAACTTCGTTGCAGGTGGGGGAAGGAGGGATTACCACCTCAGGAATGTTAACTGGGGAAGGGATTTCCCCGTTAAGGAGTTTCTTGACATCTCAACCGTTGTTGGGGGTGACCCCTGCCCTAAGTGCGGAGCTCCCCTCATTGAGAGGAGGGGAATTGAGGTGGGGCACATCTTCAAGTTGGGGACGAAGTACAGTGAAGCGATGGGAGCAACGTTTGTCGATGAGAGCGGGTTTGAGAGGCCGATGGTTATGGGATGTTACGGGATAGGTATAACGAGGGTTATGGCTGCGGCCGTTGAGCAGAGCTTTGATGAGAACGGGATAATCTGGCATCCGTCGATAGCGCCTTACGACGTTGAGGTAATTCCCGTTAACGTGAGGGATGAGTGGATGCTCGGGGTTGCGGAGGAGGTAAGCACGATCCTTGAGAGTGAGGGCTTTGACGTTCTCCTTGATGACAGGCAGATAGGTCCCGGGGTTAAGTTTAAGGATGCAGACCTTATAGGGATTCCCATTCAGGTTATTGTGGGCAGAAGGGCAAAGGAAAGGGTTGTTGAGCTGAAAGTAAGGAGGAGCGGGGAGAGGGTTGAGAGGAGCGTTGAACAGGTGCTTGAGGCTGTTAGAGCCTTGAGAGAGGAGCTCCTCAATGAATAGCCTTGACCTGAGGGTCGGTATAGAACACCTGAGGCCATGGTCTTTTTCAAAGGTTCAGAAGGCAAAGAGGTGTCAGTACGATTTTTACTGGACGTACGTTAACCCGCAGGAGCCTGCCGAAAAGGCTGATTTCTTCCTGATCGGCTCGGGAGTTCACTTTATAATGGAGAACGCCCTTGAGACGGCTTTCAAGAGGAGAAGACCCCTCAACTACGACCTCCTTCACTACTTCCTTGAGGAGTTCAGGAAGGTTGAGCCGG
>CAZIVU010000065.1:0-6607 GCA_964542865.1 uncultured bacterium
TCAAGGATATATGGAAGAAGCTTGTAGCAAAGGAGATAACGGTTTACTGACAACTTGACAAAGGGATTAAAACTTAAGATATTTTCTCATGAAACGGAGAGGTGCCCGAGTCCGGCTGAAGGGGCACGACTGGAAATCGTGTGTACTCCCAAAAGGAGTACCGCGGGTTCGAATCCCGCCCTCTCCGCCATTTGAGAACAATGAAAGGTCGGGTCCTCCGCAACGCTCTGAAGGTGAACCCCGCCAGGCCCGGAAGGGAGCAACGGTAAGCTGGATGGGCGTGTGCGGTAAGGGTCCGGCCCCTTAACCCAATCTGGTGAGCAATGGCATACATCTCAATTGCAAGGAAGTACAGGCCATCAAAGTTCTCAGAGGTCGTCGGTCAGGAGAGAATAACAAAAACGTTAAAAAACGCCATAAAGCTTGGCATATTCTCACACGCCTACATATTCGCAGGACCGAGGGGGGTAGGAAAGACAACAACGGCAAGGATCGTTGCAAAGGCTCTGAACTGTGAGAACCCTGAGGGCGGAGAACCCTGCAACAGGTGTGAAAACTGCATCGAGATATCGAGGGGGAGCTTTCCCGACGTTGTAGAGATAGATGCCGCCTCGAACAGGGGAATTGACCATATAAGAGAGCTGAGGGAAAACGTTCAGTACTCACCGGTAAAGGGAAAGAGAAAGGTTTACATAGTGGACGAGTTCCACATGCTGACGAAGGAGGCGTTCAACGCCCTCCTCAAAACCCTCGAGGAACCTCCGGAACACGTCGTTTTCATACTTGCAACAACGGAGATAGATAAGATACCGGCAACTGTCCTGTCAAGGTGCCAGAAGTTCCTGTTCAGGAAGGTTCCCGAGGAGCGGGTAGTTGAGACCCTGAAACAGATATGCCAGAGGGAAAACGTAAGCTGTGATGAGGAAGCGCTGAAGCTGATAGCGGTAGCCTCCGAAGGGTGTTTAAGGGATGCCGAGAGCTTCCTTGAGCAGACGATAGCCCTCGGGGAGGGAAAGGTTAAACCTGAAGTTGTCTCAGGTTTCCTCGGAATAGTCAGCCAGAGCGAACTTGAGAAGCTCTTAAACCTATCGTTTGACGGGGATAAGAACGCCCTGAGGGAAAGGATTGAAGAGCTTGAATCCCTTGGCTACGATGCCCTATCAATCCTAAAGCAGCTCATCCTCCTCGTCAAAAGGAGGTACGTGAGCGGTAGTGAGAACTTCTCCGATGAGGAGCTGCTTGCAGCTTTCCAGATACTTACGGACGGCTACCAGATTGTAAGCAGACATCCGTTCCCCTATATAGCCCTTTACTTTCAGCTAATGAAGCTCTCCTACTTCAAGGACCTGAAAAGGATAACGGACATAAAAGTCACGGAAAAAAAAACTGAAAGCGCTTTCAACTTCAACATCTACATAGAATCCTCAAACGACAGGGGTGACTTCATTGAGATTGTCCCCAAGAATACTACCTCCTACGAGAGGCTTACCGAGCTGAAAGGTGAGCTTGAGGAGAGTTTTGGCAAGAGCGTGAGGATTTTGAAGCCGGAGGTAAAAGCGGAGCCTCAGAAGGTTTCTCTTGAGGGTGAGGAGGAGGAGAAGCTGAACCTCGTCCTTGAGATGTTTGACGCAAAGATACTCCCGGGTTACCCGAAGAGGAAGCCGTGAGAATTTTAGTAATAGACGATGAGAGGGGAGTAAGGAAAAGCCTTGAGGATATTCTCAGGGATGAGGGGTACTCTGTAAAGTCGGCTGAAACGGGAAGGGATGGGATACAGAAGGTCCTTGACTTCCAGCCCGACATAGTTCTCCTTGACCTTTTCCTCCCCGGAATGCCCGGACTTGAGGTTCTGAAAAGGCTCTCGGAGGAGGGCTTGACGGAGAACACAGTTGTCATCGTCATATCGGGGCACGGAACGATTGAATCGGCAGTAAAAGCCATAAAGCTTGGAGCCTTTGACTTCATTGAGAAGCCCATCAACCTTAACAGGCTCCTTGGCACGGTTGAGAGGGCAAAGAAGCAGCTCAACCTTATAAGGACGAGGAACGCACTCCTTGAGACCGTAAGCAGGGAAAAGCTTATAGGGGAAAGCCCCGCCATGCTGAACCTGAAGAGGACAATTGAGAGGGTCTCAAGGGTTGACAGTACAGTTCTCATTGTCGGTGAGAGCGGAACGGGGAAGGAGCTCGTTGCAAGGATGATACACGATATGAGCAGAAGGGCAAACAAACCCTTTGTAGATATAAACTGCGCTGCCATCCCGGACAACCTTATAGAGTCGGAGCTCTTCGGCTATGAGAAGGGAGCCTTTACGGGAGCGCTGAAGGGGAAGAAGGGGAAGTTTGAGGCAGCAGATGGGGGAACGCTGTTCCTGGATGAGATAGGGGATATGCCGCTACTTGCACAGTCAAAGCTGCTCAGGGTTCTTGAGGAGAGGAAGATAAGCAGGCTCGGAAGCCTTGAAAACGTGCCCGTTGATGTCAGGGTAATTGCGGCAACAAACAAGAACCTTGAAAAGGAGGTTGAGAGGGGAAGTTTCAGGGAGGATCTGTTCTACAGGATTAACGTCATCCCCGTAAACGTTCCCCCCTTGAGGGAGAGGGGAGACGATGTACTGCTCCTCTCAGAGTACTTTCTCGAGAGGTTTTCCTCAGACTACAAGTGTGAGAAGCCGAGGATATCGGACGCCGTAAAGGAGATACTCCTTTCCTACAGCTGGCCCGGAAACGTGAGGGAGCTTAAGAATCTCATGGAGAGGCTCACAATACTCCATCCCGGGAAGACCGTAAAGCCGTCAGACCTTCCGGAGAACATGAGGGGCGGGAGTGACGGAAACCTGACACACCTCCAGCTTAAAAAGGCAAAGGAGGAGTTTGAGAAGAGCTACATAAAAGCCGTCCTTGAAAGGTTCAACGGGGACGTCAGGAAAGCATCAAAGTTTATGGGCATTGATGTCAGCAGCCTCTACAGGAAGATGAACAGGTATGGAATTGGGTCTGTTTGACGCTTTTAACACGGTAGGCTTAATAGCCTTTTCCATATCAGGGGTTTACAAGGGGATTCAGAAGAACCTTGACATGCTGGGCGTATCCGTTTTAGGATTCCTCACAGCCTTGGGGGGAGGGATTTTGAGGGATATACTTGCAGGGAAAACCCCCGCCGCATTCTCGGGCTACTCCGACGTCGGTTTTGCCCTGCTGGGAATTGTGATTGCTATCTTTTCCTACAGGATATCCGGAAGGGATATCTCAAACCTCAAAATGGTAAAGTTCTCGGATGCCGTAGGGCTTGCGGCATTTACGGTGACAGGCGCAATAGTCGGCTACGAAAAGGGTTTTAACGTTGCAGGCATCGTTGTCCTCTCGGCGCTGACAGGAACGGGAGGGGGAGCGATAAGCGATGTCCTGACAGGCGAGATTCCCTACATCCTGAGGGAGGACTTCTACGCTTCCTGTTCAATACTTGGAGCTATGCTCTTTTACGCAACGGTAAAGCTCGGATTCGGGATGGGGACGGCAACCCTCACAGCGCTTCTCTTCACACTACTACTGAGAACCCTTGCAATCGTTAAGAACATCTCACTTCCGAAGGTCAACCGATGAAGTGGCTGGCGGAGGAGATTGAGGACCTCAAGAGAAGGAAACTCTTCAGGGAACTGAGGAGCATTGAATCGTGTCAGGGAACAAGGGTAAAAATTGGGGAAAGGGAGGTTCTGAACTTCTCGTCAAACGATTACCTCTCCCTTGCCTGCTGCCGGGACGAGGGGTGCCTCAGGAGGTGGGGAAGCGGTTCCGGAGCGTCAAGACTTGTATGCGGGAATTTCCACGTTCATGAAGAGCTTGAGGAGAGGCTGTCGCTGATGAAGAAAACCGAAGCCACCCTCCTTTTCTCAACGGGATACATGGCAAACACAGGTCTCATATCCACACTACCCAAGGAAGAGGACCTGATAGTCTCCGATGAGCTCAACCACGCCTCAATCATCGACGGGTGCAGGCTTTCAAAGGCAAAGGTAGCCATATACAGACACAGGAACGTTGAGGAGCTTGAGCTCATCCTATCAAGGGAGAGGAAGCGACATAGAAACTGCTTCATCGTCACGGAGTCGGTTTTCAGCATGGATGGTGATATTGCTCCCTTGGATGAGATATTCAACCTTAAGAGGGAATATGAAGCAACGCTCATTGTGGACGATGCTCATGCAACGGGCGTTGTTGGACTTTCATCGCTTGACCTTTTTGGGCTTGAGCCGGATGAGGAAACTATTGTCGTCGGAACCCTCGGAAAGGCAATAGGAACATTTGGAGCCTTTGTCTCAGGAACGAAAACGCTGAGAACTTACCTCGTGAACAGGTGCAGGAGCTTCATATTTACAACGGCACTTCCCCCGTACATAGCCTGCCAGACGCTCGAGAACCTGAAACGCATTCCTGAAAGGATGGAGGTGCTTAAAAGGAAAGTATCCTTCTTCAAGAAACTGACGGGAATAGATTCACAGTCGGCAATATTTCCCCTCGTTGTTGGAGATGAAGGAAGAGCCGTTAGCCTCTCCGAAAGTCTTTACGAAAAGGGGTTTTTAGTGCCTGCAATAAGACCTCCCTCCGTCCCGAAGGGAACGAGCAGGCTAAGGATAACCGTTAACTACGGACACAGCGAGGAGGATATGAGAAGGCTATGGGAAGCTATCCGGGAGGCTGAATGAAAGCTTACCTTCTCTTTTCAGGAGGGATTGACAGTATTATAGCCGCTGAACTCCTCAAGAAGCTTGGCTTTGAGGTTATAGCCGTCAACATCGTATCCCCGTTCTTCGAGAGGGATAGGGAAACGCTTGAGAAAATAGCGCAGAGGATAGGCGTAAGGATAATCTTCATAGAGGCGGGAGACGACTACCTGCTGATGCTGAAGAACCCCAAGTACGGCTACGGAAAAAACATGAACCCCTGTATCGACTGTAAGGCTTATATGTTAAGGAAGGTAAAGGAGATTGCAGGGGAGAACATCATAGCAACGGGGGATGTTTTAGGGCAAAGGCCCATGTCCCAGAGAAGGGATGCCTTCAGGGCTATTGAAAAGCTTGCCGGCCTTGAGGGGAGGGTTCTGAGACCTCTTTCCGGCAAACTGCTCCCCGAGACCGTTTATGAGAGGGAGGGAATTGTAAAGAGGGAGAACCTCCTTGACCTGAAGGGAAGGTCGAGGAGAAGGCACTATGAGATACTGAGGGAGATGGGGTTGGAACCATCCGAGCTCCCAACACCCGCCGGAGGATGTCTGCTGACAGATCCCTCCTTCTCAAGGAGGTTAAAGGACCTTATGGAAAACGGGGAGTTGAACTGGGATAACGTAAAGCTGCTGAAAGTCGGAAGGCACTTCAGGGTCAACGGTTGCAAGTTTGTTCTCGGCAGAAACAGGGAGGAAAACGAGAAGCTGAGAGGACTTGAGAAAAGGGGCGACATCATCTTTAGGGCAAGGAACGTTCCGGGACCCGTGGGACTTCTAAGGTGCAGGGAGGTTGATGAGAGGACTGTTGAGATGTGCGCATCCATACTGTCAAGGTACTGCTCAAAGGCAAGCGGAAGCGTTGACGTTGCCATTTTGAAAAATGGTAAACTATTAAGAGAGGTTAAAGCTGAACCCCTCAGGGATGCGGAAAGGTTCCTTGTAAGGTGAGGAGGAGGATATGCCACTGTTTGAAAAGGTTCTCTATTCAACGGATTTCTCGCCACTTGCAGAGCTTGCCCTTGAATTTGTAAAGAAGCTCAGGGAGGCAGGAACAAAGGAAGCTGCAGTTGTCCACGTCGTTGATGACCTTTCGGTTGAGCTACCGGAGGGAACCGACCTCATATCGGAAAAGGAGGTGATTGAGGTTCTTCCCGGAAGCGATCAGGAGTACGTTATATCCCTCATTGAAAAGCTCAACATGGTAAAGAGAGAGCTTGAGAATGTTGGCATAGGTGTGAAGGTATACCTCCTATCAGGAGCTCCTGCAAAGGAGATCGTTAACATCTCAAAGAGGGAGAACGTGAAGCTGATTGTAATGGGAGCTCACGGCAAGGGACTCCTGACGGAACTTCTGCTCGGAAGCGTATCGACAGACGTCATAAGAAGGGCTGAGTGCCCCGTCCTGATAGTAAAGAGAAGGGAGGAGTGATGCTGTTCAGGAAAATCCTCTACCCTTACGATTTTGAGGAGGGAAGCAGGAAGGTAAAACCTTACATTAAGAAGCTCAAGGATGCTGGATGTGTTGAAGTTCACATCCTCTACGTTCTCGTTCCCTCAAAGTGGGGGCTTCTTCCGAAGCAGAACTTTGACACGGAGGAGAAGATCTCCCTCCTTTTGGGAAACCTTGACGCAGGTTCTGTCGATGGCCTGAAGAGGAAGCTGAGGGAGATGAAGGAACTGTCGGAGGAGTTTGAAAGGTCGGGGTTGAAAGCTAAGGTTGCCATGATTCCCGGTCAAGTTGACGAGGTTATATCGAACTACGCCGAAAAAAACGACGTGAAGCTCATAGCCCTTGGTGTTTCTGAAAGTTCGCTCTCCTTCTTCAACATAGGCAAGATAGTTGACATAATAAAAGCCTCAACAAAACCCCTCCTCATCGTAAAGGACA
>CAZIVU010000066.1:0-6314 GCA_964542865.1 uncultured bacterium
ATGCTTTCACATCCATTGCTGCGGACTATATTTACGTAGTCAGAAAGTTTAAAGGGGAGATGTATGTTTGAGACAAAGATACCGATGAGAAAATGCTCATTCTGCGGGAGAAACGCATCCGAGGTTGACGCCCTCATAACGGGACCTCAGGGTGTTGCAATCTGCAACTACTGTGTTGACGAGTGCTACGAGATGATCCACTCACAGCAGAAGGAGGAGGGTGTTCAGTACTCCGTTGACAACCTCCCCACTCCAAAGGAGATAAAGGCTTTCCTCGACAAGTACGTTGTCGGACAGGAGGAGGCAAAAAGGACGCTTTCCGTTGCCGTTTACAACCACTACAAGAGGATAATGTCCCTGAGCGACACGTCTGACGTTGAGATAGAGAAGAGCAACATTCTCCTCATAGGTCCAACAGGTTCAGGTAAAACGCTCCTTGCAAGGTCCCTTGCCAAGCTCCTCGACGTTCCGTTTGCCATTGCGGATGCAACAACGCTCACGGAGGCGGGTTACGTTGGTGAGGACGTTGAAAACATCCTGCTGAGGCTTCTCCAGAGTGCCGATTTTGACGTTAAGAAGGCTGAGAGGGGAATTATCTACATCGACGAGATAGACAAGATAGGAAGGAAGAGCGAGAGCCCCTCCATAACGAGGGATGTTTCCGGTGAGGGCGTTCAGCAGGCTCTCCTCAAAATCCTTGAGGGAACAGTTGCAAACGTTCCCCCTCAGGGAGGGAGAAAGCACCCGCAGCAGCAGTACATACAGATAGACACGACGAACATCCTCTTCATATGCGGAGGGGCATTTGTGGGTCTTGAGGAGATAATAGCAAGGAGAATTGGAAAGGGAGGCGTTGGCTTCACGGTTGACGTTACTAAAAACAGGCTTGAGAGGGACAGCATCCTCAAGCATGTTGAACCTGATGACCTCGTTAAATTTGGCCTTATCCCGGAACTGATAGGAAGGCTTCCCGTCATATCCACGCTTTCCGAGCTCACGGAAGATGACCTTGTCAGGATACTTAAGGAACCGAAAAATGCCCTTGTAAAGCAGTACATGAAGCTCTTTGAGCTTGAAGGTGTTGAGCTTGAGTTTGAGGAGCCAGCTTTGAGGGAGATTGCAAGGGAAACGATAAGGAGGAAAACGGGAGCAAGGGGACTCAGGGCTGTCATGGAAAAGCTGATGTCTGATGTCATGTTTGAAATCCCCTCAAGCAGGGATATCAAGAAGGTCATCTTTGACGTTGAGGCGGTAAAATCAGGGAAGCCAAAATACGTTAGACTTAAGGCATCTTAAGGAGGAGGAATGAGGAGGAGGCTAATCGCCGGGAACTGGAAGATGAACAAAACCGTCGGGGAGTCCGTTTCACTCTGCGAGAGTTTAAGGTTGCTCCTGAAGGATGTGAACGACAGGGATATACTTGTCTGTCCCCCCTTCACTTCGCTCTACCCCGTTTCAAAGGTCATTGAGGGGACAAACATAAGCCTCGGGGCGCAGAACATGTTCTACGAGGAGAGCGGAGCGTACACGGGCGAGATTTCCCCCGTTATGTTAACGGATACTGGATGCAGATACGTTATCCTCGGGCATTCCGAAAGGAGGCACATATTCGGGGAGGACAACGAGCTTATAGGGAAGAAGGTTTACTCAGCGGTAAAGCACGGGCTTGTTCCAATCCTCTGCGTCGGTGAGCTCTTGGAGGAAAGGGAAGAGGGGAAAACGTTTGACGTTGTCAGGGTGCAGCTTGAGGAGGGGCTTAAGTTCCTGTCTGAAGACGATGAGTTTGTTATTGCCTACGAGCCTGTCTGGGCAATAGGGACCGGGAGAACGGCAACCCCTGAAACCGCTCAGGAGGTTCACAGGTTCATAAGGTTAAACATATCTGAGATGTTCAGCCATGAAAAGGCTCAATCCGTGAGGATACTCTACGGAGGAAGTGTTAAGCCGGAGAACATCTCGGGCTTGATGGAGATGGAGGATATCGACGGTGCCCTCGTTGGAGGTGCAAGCCTCAAGGCGGACTCTTTTGCTAAAATCGTCGCGTACGATATGGAAATCCCCCTCTAACCCCTTTATGAGGGGGAGGGCTGTCATCCTGAGCGAAGGGTCTCAACGGGATTCTTCGGATGCGGGGCAGCCTCAGAATGGCATTTTCTCAACAAACACTGCGGAGGTTTGACATGTTCACGGTTCTGCTCATATTTCACGCAATCCTTGCCGTAATCCTGATAGGTATCGTCCTTATACAGCCGGGGAAGGGGGATACAAGCTCCCTCCTCGGAGGGGGAAGCGCCTCATCAGCGTTCGGCGCAGATACCACCTCGGTTCTGACGAAGACAACGGCAATACTCGGAGCTCTCTTCCTTCTAAACTCCGTTTTCCTATCCGTTGTAGGCTCAAAGCTCTCTCGCTCTTCATCGGTTGTTGAGAAGGTCAAAAGCGAAAAGAAGTGATGGCAAGGTTCCTGCTCTCCATCCTCCTCTCCGCCGTTCTCCTTTCCTGCAATCAGCAGGAGTGCGTTTCAACCTCCTTCAGCGCCTCGTGCTGCTTCAGTCCAGACCAGCCCTGCACCAGAAAGATTGTGGATGAGATAGGCTCTGCTAAAAGAGAGATAAACGTTGCTATGTTCACGTTTACAAGCAGGAAAATTGCAAGAGCCCTTGTAAAGGCAAAGGAAAGGGGGGTAAAAATAAGGGTCATAGTTGATGAAGGGACGTCAAAAGCAAGGTTCTGCGTTGTTCCTCTCCTCCTTTCAAGGGGCATAGATGTTAGGGTTAAGAGGGGAAGCGGGGGCGGGTTGATGCACAACAAGTTCGCAGTTATTGACGGCTCAACCGTCCTTACCGGCAGCTTCAACTGGACTGTGAGCGCCCAGAGGAGAAACGATGAGAACCTGCTTATAATAAGGGACAAAAAGCTTGCTCAGGCTTACAGGAACAGGTTTGAGAGGCTCTGGGAGCTTGCCGGAATGGAGGAGTAGTGAACCCGGATGAGCTGAGGGAGAGGTTCTTTCGGGAGAGGGATAGGATAAAGGAGAGGCACTTCAGGGGTGAAACGGGTTTTCACCTTGCAGACGACCTTAAAGCCGCACTTGACAGAGCGCTAAAGCCTGCCGCAGAGATTTTCTTCTCGGGATGGGACTGCCCGTGTGCCGTCTACGCCCTCGGAGGCTACGGAAGGGGGGAGCTCAACTTCCACTCAGACATTGACCTGAACCTCATATACGATGGAAGCTTAACGGAAGAGCAGGAAAGGGATGTTGAAGCTTTCTACTACTACCTGCTCTCCTACAAGCTTGACTTAGGGTTTTCTGCAAGGAGCGTGGATGAAGCCATATCCCTTTCTTCAAGCGACATATCCGTCTTCACGAACCTCCTTCAGAGAAGGTTCCTCACGGGTTCAAAGGAGCTGGACGAGAAGCTTGAAACGATGTTTGGAAAGCTCATGAAACAGAAGAGGGATGCGATAATTGAGGAGATACTCATATCAAGAAGGGACAGGTACAGAAGATTTTACGGAACTGTTTACTACCAGGAGCCGAACGTTAAGGAGAGCAAAGGGGGGCTGAGAGACCTTCATGAGGCTTTCTGGATATCAAAGGTTGTATTCGGCATTGAGAACTACTCAGGATTCCTTGACAGCAAAATCCTTGACTGGAAAAGCTTCAGGGACGTTATATCTGCATACGACTTTATGTTGCGGGTAAGGAATCAGCTACACATAATCTCCGGGAGAAAGTGCGATATCCTCAGCTTTGAGATGCAGAAGGATGTTGCAAGGTTTTTCGGCTTCAGCACCGAGAAGAGGGGAATTGAGAGCTTTATGAAGAACTACTTCAACGCCGCCATTGACATCTCCGTTATAACGGGTCAGATAATAAAGCGCTCCCTTGAGAAGAGGCAGAAGGGAATTATTGAAATCCTCAAAGGGCAGAAGTTCATAGACGAGCACTTCTTCTCCTTTGACGGTTCGCTTTACATAGATGAGAGAAGGGAAAAGGATGTCCTTGAATCTCCTGAGCTTGTCCTGAAGGGCTTTAAAATCGTTCAGGAAAAGGGGCTTAACCTTTCAGCAGGTGCCTTCAGGATATTCAAGCTCTCCGCCGAGACAAAGTCAAAGGATTACAGGAGCGGAAAAGCCCTTGAGGCTTTCAGGGAGATACTTCTGAAGCAGAAAAGGCTATCCTACACCCTTGAGCTTATGCACAACTGCGGGGTTTTGGATGCGGTAATTCCCGATTTTGGAAGGTTGAGGGGGCACTTCCAGTTTGACATATACCACAAGTTCACAACCGACATCCACCTGATACTGACCGTCAGGGAGATTGAGAAGATAGCCGAGATGGGAACAAAGGGGAGTTCCGTTGCGGAGAAGGGAAGCTTCTATCAGGTTCTTCACGACATTGAAAAGCCCCATACCCTTTACATAGCAGCCCTTTTCCACGACATAGGAAAGGGAAAGAGGGGAAGGCACGAACTGACAGGGGCAAGGATTGCCGGAAAGTACCTCGGTGAACTTGGATTTTCGGATGAGGATATTGATGAGGTTGAATGGCTTGTGAGGAACCACCTTTTGATGTCCCACCTTGCCTTCAGGAGGGACGTTGGTGACCCGAAGCTCATTGAGGACTTTGCCTCAGAGTGCAGAACCGAGGAGAGGTTAAAGAAGCTTTTCCTCCTTACCTACGCTGATATCAAGGCTGTTGGTCCCGGAGCCTGGGATAGATGGAAGAGCTCTCTCCTATGGGAGCTTTTCCTCTCAACGCTTCACAGGTTCACACAGGGCAAGCCGGTGGAGGTTCTGCTGGCTGAAAAGCTGGAAAGGAGGAAGAGAAAGGTTTTAAAGCTCCTTTCCGGAAAGATGAGCGAGGAGAAGGTTAGAGGCTTCCTTGAAGAGGCTGAAAGGGATTACCTCTCCACCTACCCATCAGCCGAAATTGAAAAGCACATTCTCCTGCTTGAAAGGATGAAGGAGCAGGGTAAAAATCACATACTCTCGTACGAGAGCTTTCCCGACATAGGGTTTACCGAGATAACCATCGTTACGGAGTACACGAGGGGGCTCTTTCACAGGATTGCAGGGCTTCTCTCATACTTGGGGATAAACATAAAGGGAGCAAAGATCAACAGGGCTGTGAACAACTACATGGTTTACACGATTCAGGTTTCAACAATTGCGGATGAGCCTGTCCCTGAATCGAAGCTGTCAAAGTTCAGGGAACTCCTTGATGAGCTCTATGAGGGAAAGGTTGATGTTGAGAGCCTTCTTGACGGAAAGCTCAAGCCCAAAAGCTTCAGGACAAAGGTTCCAAAGCCTGAAACAAAGGTTAAGTTTGACAACGAAACATCGGAAAGGTTCACAATAGTTGAGGTCTCAACGTTTGACAGGATAGGCGTTCTCTACGCGATAACAAGGGAACTCCTCCTTTCAAACACAAGGTTAAGGATGGCTAAGATTGCAACGGAGGGGAACAGGGTAATAGACACCTTTTACATAACCGACATCAACTACAGGAAGATTGATGACAGGGAAAAGCTTGAACTGATAAGGGAGAGGATAGTAAAATCGCTTGAAGGGTCAAAATGAACGGAATACTGAAGGAGGTTTGCCGTGGAGAGGAGAAAGTTTCTAAGCGATGCACTGAAGATGGGAGTTGGGCTTGCCGCCGGCATATCAACGGGGGGAGTGGCTTTCGGAAAGGTTAAAAGGGAGCTAAAAGTTCCTTTCCCCTACGTTAAGCTTGACCCGAAAAGGGTTGCCGATAAGGCTTACGACGGCTACTACCAGCACGAATGCGCATACGGGGTGTTCAACGCCGTTATAAGCGAACTTCAGGAAAAGGTCGGAGAACCCTACACGGGAATACCAACGATAATGTTCTGGTATGGAGGAGGGGGAGCTGCAGGATGGGGGACGCTGTGCGGGGCACTTAACGCGGCAGGAGCCATCTTCAACCTTACCTGCAGGAAAGAGGACTTTAAAGCCATGATAGATACCCTCTACCAGTGGTATCAGACTTCACAGCTTCCAGACTACATACCCTGCAAGGGCAGTTACTGTAAAAGACCGTTCCCAAAAAGCGTTTCCCACTCACCGCTCTGCCACATCTCCGTCCAGAGGTGGTGTGACGCTGCAACGATCTACTTTAAGAGGAACATCCTCTACAAGAGCAAGGAGCGTTCTGAGAGGTGTGCAAGGCTTTCCGCAACCGTTGCGGCAAAGGTTGTAAAGATGCTGAACGCCTACCACTTTGGAAACTTTAAGCCGACAAAGGTAAAGGGAAGCCAGAAGACAAAGATGGACTGCAGGCTCTG
>CAZIVU010000067.1:0-6239 GCA_964542865.1 uncultured bacterium
CCTTGCAAAGAAGTTCCTCTTCGGGACAGTTGATATAGATATGGTTGCCGGACCGAGCGAGATACTTGTGATTGCGGATGAGACGTCAAACCCCGAGTGGGTTGCCGTTGACCTCCTCTCTCAGGCTGAACACGATGAGCTTGCAGGCTCCTTCCTTGTCACCCACAGCGAAGGTGTTGCAAGGGAGACCATAAGGTACGTTAAAGATTACCTGAAGAGGCTTAAGAGGAGGGATATTGCGGAAAAGTCCATGGAAAGGTTTGGAACAGCTTTCCTTACCTTTGATGTCAACCACTCGTGCGATGTCTCAAACCTCATCGCTCCGGAGCACCTTGAGGTTGTCACGGAGGAACCCTTTTCCCTCCTTGACAGGTTGAGGAATGCCGGAGCCATATTTCTCGGAAGGTATACCTGCGAATCCCTCGGCGATTACGTTCTGGGACCAAACCACGTTCTCCCTACCGGGGGAAGTGCGAGGTTCTTCTCACCCCTTGGCGTTTACGATTTCTACAAGAGGAGCTCCATCCTTTACGTGAGCAGGGAGGGTTTTGAAAGGGTGGGAAGTTATGCATTCTCCCTCTCTCAGGTTGAGGGTCTTGAAGCGCATGGGTTATCCGTGAAGGTGAGGGAGGGGAAGTGAGGCATCTGCTGTCTGCCGAGTCCATTTCGGAGGATACGTTCAACGAGATATATGACCTTTCGCTTTCCCTGAAAGGGCTTCTGAGGTCCGGAAGGAAGAAGTTTTCCGCCCTCAGGGGAAAATCCGTTCTCAACCTCTTCTACGAGCCGAGCACGAGGACAAGGACATCGTTTGAGATGGCTGGAAAGCTTCTTTCCGCCGACGTCATAAACATATCCACGTCGTTCAGCAGCGTTAAGAAGGGGGAAACTCTCCTTGATACGGTAAGGACAATTGACATGATGCACCCGGATGCCGTCGTCCTCAGGCATCCCTGTGAGGGGAGCTGCGACCTTGTCTCTTCGAGGGTGGACGCTGCCATCATAAACGGTGGGGATGGCTGTCACGAGCATCCTTCTCAGGCGCTTATAGATGCGGTAACTGTCAGGGAGTTCAGGGGGAAGGTGGAGGGTCTGAAGGTTGTTATCATCGGTGATGTTTCACACAGCAGGGTTGCGAGGTCGGATGCGATACTCTTCAGGAAGCTCGGAGCCGAGGTTTTCATCTACGGACCCTCAACGATGATGCCAAGGTTTCCTCAAGCCCTTGGTGTTAAGGTTTTGAGCAGCTTTGATGACGTTGTGGACGTTGCCGACGTTGTCATTCTCCTCAGGATTCAGCTTGAGAGGCAGAGCGCGAGGAAGGTTTTCCCATCCCTCAGGGAGTACGCCGAGCTTTACGGGTTGAACGGGAAAAGGGTTTCGCAGTTCGGCGAGGATGTCTTGATTCTCCATCCGGGACCGGTTAACAGGGGGGTCGAGCTAAACGATGAGGTTATGAAGTGGAAGGGGACGTTAATCTTCTATCAGGTTGAGAACGGTCTTTCTGTGAGGATGGTTCTCCTCTCCATGGTTACCGGAAGGATTGACAGGCTAAAGGAGGAGATAGATGCGTAAAGTCTTTCTCTTTGCAGCGGTCTTGACGTTGGGCTGCGGGCAGTCGGGCGTCCTCAACAGGGATTTAAGCTTCAACGCAACCTCCAAGAGAGGTCCGGGGGACGTTGTCTTCAGCCACAGGTTTCACGTCAAGGTGAAGAAGCAGCACTGTTCATACTGCCATCCGGAACCCTTCAAGAAGAGAAGGGGAATGACGAAGTTCTCGATGAAGGACATATGGAGCGGAAAGTTCTGCGGGAAGTGCCACAACGGAAAGGTTGCCTTCAGTGCCAAGGAGCCGGGGAACTGTTCGAGATGCCACAGGAAAAAGGATAAGGGGATGTAATGGCTTCTCTTCTGCTAAAGGGTGGAAGGGTTGTTGACCCATCTCAGGGGATCGATGGGGTTTTCGATCTCCTCATAGATGGGGAGAGGGTTGTTAAGGTTGAAAGGGAGATAGAAAGGCATGAGGCTGGCAGCGTAATCGATGTTTCCGGACTCATCGTTTCTCCCGGGTTTGTGGACCTTCACTCCCACCTCAGGGACCCGGGTCAGGAGTGGAAGGAGGATATAGAGACGGGTTCCCTCGCCGCAGTTTCCGGAGGTATAACGTCCCTGTGCTGCATGGCAAACACCGACCCGGTGAACGATAACCCTTCGGTTACGAGGTACATAGTTGAGAAGGCGAGTAGGGTTGGCCTGTGCGACGTCTTCCCCGTCGGGGCGATAACGAAGGGGCTGAAGGGGGAGGAGCTTGCCGAGATAGGTTTGATGGTGAAGGCTGGAGCCGTTGCAATATCGGATGATGGAGAAACCCCGAGGGATTCATTTGTCCTCAGGAACGCCATGGATTACGCAAACGCGCTCGGCATTCCCGTCTTCTGCCACAGCGAGGACAAGTCCCTTTCGGCAGGCGGCCACATGAACGAGGGGTTTGTCTCAAACAGGCTTGGAGTTCCCGGCATGCCCTCCGAGGCTGAGGAGGCGGGAACAATAAGGGACCTTTTGATTGCAAAGCTCACCGGGGCAAGGGTTCACATATGCCACGTTTCAACGGAAGGGTCTCTGAAGCTCATAGATTGGGCAAGGCGTCAGGGGGTAAGGGTTACCTGTGAGGTAACACCGCACCACTTTACCCTGACGGATGATGCAGTTTTGGGTTTCAACACGTACGCAAAGGTGTGTCCTCCATTGAGGTCTGAAAGTGACAGGGATGCCTGCAGGGTGGCGTTGAGGGACGGTGTTGCCGATGCCATTGCAACAGACCATGCCCCCCATACCGACGATGAGAAGCTGGTTGAGTTTTGCAGTGCCCCGTTCGGGATGATCGGCTTTCAGACCTTGCTTCCCCTTTCGCTTGAGCTTGTGAGGGAGGGATACCTGACGCTTCCCCGTCTCATAGAGAAGCTGTCCCTTAACCCCTCAAGGATAATAGGGAAGGACGATATCGGGAGGCTGTCCCCCGGCTCGAGGGCAAACGTTGCAGTCTTTGACATGGATGAGGAGTTCCTCTTTACAAGGGAGATGATAAGGTCAAAGAGCAAGAACTCCCCGTTCATCGGGAGGAGTTTGAGGGGAAAGGTAAAATTCACAATATATAATGGTAAAATAGTTTATAGGGACTAAAGTTTTAAACTCTGTCAGGAGAGATTATGCATCAAGGTCCGTCCTTCTTCGATATCTTCTGGCTCTTCATAATCTTCATCTCCCTCTGGCCCATATTCCAGCAGAAGAACCTTCAGTGGGCAAGGCTGAGGTTGATCAAGGATATCGAGAGGAAGAGGAGGTCAAGGGTCATAACGATGATTCACAGGCAGGAGAGGCTTGCCCTTATGGGTTTCCCCCTCATGAGGTTCATAACGATTGAGGATTCGGAGAGGATACTCAGGGCGATAAGGATGACCCCTGAGGAGATGCCAATAGACCTTATAGTCCATACGCCTGGTGGCCTTGCCCTTGCGGCAACGCAGATAGCCTCAGCCCTTGTAAGGAGGAAAAGCCCTGTAAGGGTCATAGTTCCCCACTATGCGATGTCCGGGGGAACGCTTATAGCCCTTGCTGCCGATGAGATAGTTATGGATCCGAACGCCGTTTTGGGTCCACTTGACCCCCAGATTGGTCAGTTTCCGGCGCCCTCCTTAGTTGAAGCTCTGAGACAGAAAAAGCTAAAGCTGAAGGATGAGATGTTCATACTTGCAGATGTTGCGCAGAAGGCTCTGAACCAGATGAGGGGAACGATATCGGATATACTCAGGTTAAAGGGCTACAGTGAGGAGCAGGTGAGGGATATATCACACCTATTGACCTCCGGCTACTGGACCCACGATTACCCCCTGACGGTCAGCGTCCTCAAAGATGTTGGCCTCAGGATATCGACAGATGTCCCGGAGGAGGTCTATGCCCTTATGGAGCTTTACTATCAGCCATCTGCCCAGAGCTCAGTTCAGTACATACCTGTTCCTTACGGGGAGCCGAAGAAGGGGGAAGTTCCGATAAAAAAACCGCATTAGGAGTAGGAAAGTGCTTGAGGTCGGAGACAAGGTAGCGTGCCCTCCCCACGGGGTGGGGGTCGTTGAGGGAGTTGAGGAGAGGGAGGTCGGGGGAAAGAGGATAAAGTTCTTCAGGATATCCCTCATAGGGAAGAACATGTCAATTCTGGTTCCCGAATCTGCAGTTGAGAGCTCCGGGATCAGGCCTGTCCTCTCGGAGGAGAAGATTGAGGAGGTTTTCAAGTTCCTGTCCGAGGTTCCTGAGAACATAAGCGAGAAGTGGACTGTCAGGCACAGGCTTAACATCGACAGGATAAGGACGGGAAACGTAAGGGAGCTTGCAACTGTCGTCAGGAACCTCTCCTACAGGTCAAAGGAGAAGGAGCTGTCCTACTCGGAGAAGAGGATGTTTGATGAGGCGTTCAACAAGCTGTGTGAGGAGATAGCCCTCTCCCTCGGGGAGGACGTAAAGAAGGTTAAGCAGAAGGTGAGAAAGATACTGAGGGGGGTTAAAAGGAAGTGATTGTTCAGCAGGTTCTTGGCCTCTTCTTCTTCGCCCTGCTTGCCATATCCATGATAATCTTCAAGAACTACGGCTTTACGCTGACCCAGTCCATGATAATCTCCATATTCATAACAGCAGCAGCCTTCCTGTTCTACAGCTTCATAATAAGGAGAAAGCTGAAGCTGAAGACGATTCTCCTCTTCTCCGCCGGCTTCTTCCTCGGCCTTTACCTTGCAAAGGGGATAACGGTATCGCTCTACTCAATCTTTACGAACTTCCCCTACCTTCAGGAGATACTCTACATAACCTTTCCCTACCTCTTCGGGTTTGGCCTCGTTGAAATCGTCAGGGATAAACCCCTGTCCGAGATACTGAAGGAGGAGAAGGGGCTTTACTGCACGCAGAAGGTCCTTGACACGAGCGCGATCATAGACGGAAGAGCCATTGAGATGATAAAGCTCGGCTTCCTTGAGGGGAAGATAATTGTCCCGAGGTTTGTCCTTGAGGAGCTCCAGTACCTTTCGGATTCAACCGACCCGACGGTCAGGACAAAGGGGAAGAAGGGACTTGACCTTGTTTCCCAGATAATCGGCATGGAGAAGCCGTCCGTGGTCATATACGAGAGGGATTTCCCGAGGTTTAAGGAGGTTGATGCAAAGCTTATCGAGCTTTGCAAGGTGACGGGGGCAAAGCTCATAACTACGGACTACAACCTGAACAGGGTTGCGAGCATTAAGGGAATAGAGATACTGAACGTTAACGACCTTGCAAATGCCCTAAAGCCGGTTGTTGCCGTTGGCGAGGAGCTGGTCGTGTTCCTCTCAAAGGAGGGGAAGGAGAAGAATCAGGGTGTCGGCTACCTTGAGGATGGAACGATGGTTGTCGTTGACGGGGCAAGGGCTTACGTAGGGCACAGGGTGAAGATTGTCGTGAGCAACGTTCTCCAGACGTCATCGGGCAAAATAATCTTCGGAAAGCCAAAAGAGGTTGTAAAGTGAGGTGTGCGGTAATACCCGCGGCCGGGATGGGAAGGAGGTTTGGAGGGAAGAAGCAGTTCCTTGAGGTCAGGGGGAAGCTCCTGCTTGAGTATACCCTTATCCCCTTCGAGAAATCGGAGCTTATAGATTTTGTCGTTGTGGTTATACCGGAGGAGGACTTTGAGCTTGTTCAGTCCTCACTGAAGGACTTCAAAAAGGTGAGGAGGCTCGTTTCCGGAGGTCTTGAGAGGCAGGAGTCCGTTTACAGGGGGCTTGCCTCCATTGAGGAGCCCGTGAGGGAGGTCGTTGTTCATGACGGTGTCAGGCCCTGTCTCAGCAAGAGCCTCCTTGAGAGCGCCGTGGTTGCCCTGTCAGATTACGGCGTTGACGGTGTCATAACGGGTGTCAGGCCGAAGGATACGGTGAAGGAGGTCTCATCACAGCTTGAGCCGGGAGACTTCATCGTGTCAAGGACGCTGAACAGGGATAAGCTCATACTCACCCAGACGCCTCAGGTCTTCAGGTTTGACGTCCTCCTTGAGTGCCACAAAAGGGCGATGGATGAGGATTTCATCGGGACGGATGACGCCTCCCTCCTTGAAAGGTACGGCTACAGCGTTGTTTCCATAGAGGGGGATTACACAAACATAAAGGTTACGACGCCGGAGGATGTGAGGATTGTCTCCCTTTTCCTTCAGTGAAAGAGCTTCTTGA
>CAZIVU010000068.1:0-6158 GCA_964542865.1 uncultured bacterium
GTCAGAGGTTCGGAGAGATGGAGGTGTGGGCGCTTGAGGCTTACGGGGCTGCCTATACGCTCCAGGAAATGCTCACCGTTAAGTCGGATGATGTTGAGGGAAGGTCAAGGGTTTACGAGTCCATAGTTAAGGGCAAGTACACCTATGAGCCAAGCCTCCCTGAGTCCTTCAACGTCCTCGTCAGGGAGCTTAAAGCACTTGGCCTTGACGTGAAGTTTATAAAGCGCCTTGAGGAGGAATAAACCTAAGGAGGAAGTAGTGAAGGAGATAGTTTTCTCTGAAGAGCCCAAGACTTTTGACTTTGATGCCATAGAGGTCGGACTTGCCTCCCCTGAGAAGATAAGGGAGTGGTCCCACGGGGAGGTTAAGCTTCCCGAAACGCTTAACTACAGGACGCTCAAGCCCGAGAGGGACGGGCTTTTCTGTGCGAGGATATTCGGTCCCGTCAGGGACTGGGAGTGCCTGTGCGGGAAGTACAGGGGCTCGAAGTATGCGGGCGTTGTCTGTGACAGGTGCGGCGTTGAGGTCACGCTTTCAAGGGAGAGGAGGAGGAGATTCGGACACATAGAGCTTGCCGCTCCCTGCACCCACATCTGGTACGTTAAGTCCGTTCCGAGCAAGATAGGAGCGCTCCTTGGCCTTTCCGTCAAGGAGGTTGAGAGGGTCGTCTACTTTGAGTCCTACATAGTCCTCGACCCGGGAAACGAGGAGGAGACTGAACTGAAGAGGTTTCAAATCCTCACCGAGGATGAGTACAGGAGCAAGGTTGAGGAACTGGGTGAGGATGCCTTTGAGGTCGGAATAGGTGCTGAGGCTATCAGGGAAGCCCTGAAAAGGGTTGATATGGAAGAGCTTGCCGATGAGCTGAGGGAAGAGATCAGGATGTACTCCGGCGAGATTGACAGCATAAACAGTGACCTTCAGAAGAGGCTCCCGAAGCTCTTCAAGGAGGCAGTTTCCGTCATCTCATACTACACAGGCCTTTCGGAGGATACGGTAGTTGCCATTATAAAGAATGCCCTCTTCATCGTCACAGACCCTGGGGAGAGCGGCCTTAAGAGGGGAGAGATAATTAACAGGGAGGACTTTGACAGGATTTCGGAGAAGTTTGACATAGACGTTATAAAGGGGAGCAGGGCTGTTGACTGGTACGTTGACTTCCTGGTTGAGCAGGGAAAGATACAGAGCAAGGAGCTCGTCAAACAGGAGATAAGGAAGGCAACGAGGAAGGACACAACCGAGGCAAAGCTCAAGAAGCTTGTAAGGAGGCTGAGGCTCGTTGAGTCCTTCCTGCAGAGCAACAACAGGCCGGAGTGGATGGTTCTTGAGGTTCTCCCTGTCCTTCCGCCCGAGCTGAGGCCCTTGGTTCCCCTTGAGGGTGGAAGGTTTGCAACCTCAGACCTTAACGACCTTTACAGGAGGGTCATAAACAGGAACAACAGGCTCAAGAGGCTCATAGAGCTTGATGCCCCCGACATAATCATAAGGAACGAGAAAAGGATGCTTCAGGAGGCCGTTGATACCCTCATAGACAACGGAAGGAGGGGAAGGCCTGTAAGGAGCTCAAAGGGGCATCCCCTGAAGTCCCTATCGGATGCCCTGAGGGGCAAGCAGGGGAGGTTCAGGCAGAACCTTTTAGGAAAGAGGGTTGACTACTCGGGGCGTGCCGTTATCGTCATAGGTCCCGAGCTGAAGATGCACCAGTGTGGACTTCCGAAGATAATGGCGCTTGAGCTTTTCAAGCCTTTCATCTACAGGAGGCTTGAGGAGAAAGGTTATGCCAACACCGTAAAGCAGGCAAAGAAGATGGTTGAGAGGCAGGAGCCTGAGGTCTGGGAGTGCCTTGAGGAGGTCATAAAGGAGCACCCCGTTCTCCTTAACCGTGCCCCGACGCTCCACAGGGTTTCCATTCAGGCGTTTGAGCCCGTTTTGGTTGAGGGTAAAGCCATAAAGCTCCACCCCCTCGTCTGCGCGGCATTCAACGCCGACTTTGACGGGGACCAGATGGCCGTTCACGTCCCCCTCTCCCTTGAGGCTCAGCTTGAAGCTTACACGCTCATGCTCTCAACCCAGAACATACTCTCCCCGGCAAGCGGTAAACCCCTTGCCGTTCCGAGCCAGGACATGGTTTTGGGCATCTACTACATGACGCTTGAGAAGCCGGGGGCAAAGGGTGAGGGTAAGGCGTTCAGCAGCATGGATCAGGTTCTAAAGGCGCTTGACATGGGGCTCGTTGACATCCACTCCCGAATCAAGGTGAGAATTCCTGCCGAAAAGAGCGGCTCAGGGAAGCCGGAAATCGTTGATACAACTCCGGGAAGGGTTAAGCTGAACTCGATACTCCCGAAGGACTACCCGTTTGTGAACAGGGTTATGACGAAAAAGGCCGTTGCAGACCTCATATCTGACGTTTACAGGCGGTACGGAAACGAGGTCACGGTCTCCATGCTCGATGACCTTAAAGACCTTGGATACATGGAGGCAACCCTCGGAGGGCTTTCGATAGGTATCGATGACTTTGCCGTTCCCCCTTCAAAGTGGGAGATAATCGAGCAGGCAAAGAGGGAGGTTGAGGAGATTGAGGAGGGCTTCAAGAAGGGTCTCCTCTCAAAGGATGAGAGGTACAACAAGATAGTTGATATATGGACGAGGGTGACGGACAGGATAACCTCAGACATGATGGAGTACATGCAGAAGCACGACATAAAGGGAAGGGGGAGGCTTGAGGATAACGGTAACTTCAACCCTGTCTACATGATGCTTGCCTCCGGTGCGAGGGGAAGCAGGACACAGATAAGGCAGCTTTCAGGTTTAAGGGGGCTTATGGCTAAGCCCTCCGGTGAGATTATTGAGACACCCATCATCTCAAACTTCAGGGAAGGGCTTACGGTCCTTGAGTACTTCATATCCACCCACGGTGCAAGGAAAGGTCTCGCCGACACCGCTTTGAAGACTGCCGATGCCGGTTACCTGACAAGGAGGCTTGCCGACGTTGCTCAGGACATGATTGTGTCGATGGAGGACTGCGGCTGCGATGAGGGTATATGGATATCTGCCCTCATGGAGGCTGGAAACGTCGTAATTCCCCTCTCATCGAGGATTGCAGGAAGGTTTGCTGCTGAGGAGGTCAGAGACCCTGTAACCGGTGAGGTCATAGTCGGGAAGGATGAGGAGATAACCGATGAGATGGCAAAGAGGATTGAGGACCTCGGAATAGACAAGGTGAAGATAAGGTCTGTTCTCACGTGCAGGGCTCCGTTTGGGGTTTGCTCAAAGTGCTACGGAAGGGACCTTGCAAGGAGAAGGCCTGTTCAGGTCGGGGAAGCTGTCGGCATTATTGCAGCTCAGTCAATCGGTGAGCCGGGAACTCAGCTTACCATGAGGACCTTCCACATCGGCGGTATTGCGATGAGGGGAGCCGAGGTGTCCTCCTACAGCGCAAAGCACGGCGGAGTTGTCAGGATTTTCGACGTAAACACGATAAAGGACTACAAGGGCAACGTTGTTGTTATAAACAGGGCAGGGAAGATTGCCGTTGTTGATGAGAAGACGGGGAAACACCTTGAAAGGTACGATATTCCCTACGCCTCCGTCCTGAAGGTTGAGGATGGACAGAAGGTTGAACCGGGAACGCTCCTTGTTGACTGGGACCCTCACGCCGTCCCGATACTTGCGCTGAAGTCCGGGATTGTCAGGTTCAGGGATGTTATTCCGGGGGTTACCATATCGGAGAACGAGCCCCTCATACTTGAGTACAGGACGCTCCCCTACGAGCCCATGATTGAGCTTGTTGATGAAAGCGGTGAGGTTCTTGACTTCTATCCGCTTCCCGTAAGCTCCCGCATAATGGTTGAGGAGGGGCAGAAGGTTGAGATTGGTACTCCCCTTGCAAGGCTTCCGAGGAAGATAGGTGGAACGAAGGACATCACGGGAGGTCTCCCGAGGGTCGCTGAGCTTTTCGAGGCGAGAAAGCCGAAGGATGCCGCAATACTCTCCGAGATCGACGGAAAGGTTTACGTTGAAACGGAAAGGGCGAAGAAGAGGATAACGGTTCTCAACCCCGAGACGAACATAAAGAGGGAGTACGAGGTTCCAAAAGGGAAGTACATCTACGTCAGGACCGGCGATTTCGTGAGGGCGGGGGAGCCGCTTACGGACGGAAGCCTCAACCCCCACGACATACTTGCAATACTTGGAGAAAGGGAGGTTGAGAGGTTCCTCTTGGATGAGATACAGTCGGTTTACAGGGCTCAGGGCGTTGAGATAAACGATAAGCACTTCGAGGTGATAATCAGGAGGATGCTCAGGAAGGTCAAGGTTGTTGACTCCGGAGACAGCGAGTTCTTAGTTGAGGAAGTTGTTGAAAGGAGCGAGTTTGAGAGGGTTAGGGATATGCTCTTTGAGCAGGGCAAGAGACTTCCTAAGGCCGTTCCCGTCCTCACGGGGATAACGAAATCCGCCCTCTCAACGGAGAGCTTCATATCCGCAGCCTCCTTCCAGGAGACAACGAGGGTCCTTTCTGAGGCAGCGGTTCAGGGTAAGAAGGACTACCTTAGAGGGCTGAAGGAGAACGTGATAATAGGAAGGCTCATCCCGGCAGGAACGGGAAGGAAGGAGTACAGGAAGGTTTCCTGGGATTACTGCGGGGAAGGGGAGTAGCCTTGCTTCCCCTTCCCTTAAATCTATATTCTTTAGAGGGCGCCCGTAGCTCAACTGGATAGAGCGTGGGACTACGGATCCCAAGGTTGCGGGTTCGACTCCTGCCGGGCGCGCCAATTGAAAATGGACATCTTTTTCCTTAACGAGGCGCTGAAGGAAGCAAGGAAGGCTGCGCTCCTTGGAGAGGTTCCGATTGGAGCCGTTATTGTGAAGAATGGAGAGGTGATTTCGAGGGCTTTTAACAGGAAGGAGTTTCTTCAGAATCCCCTTTCTCACGCCGAGGCTATTGCGATATCTGAGGCTTCAAGGAAGTTGAACTCGTGGAGACTTAACGGTTGCACCCTCTACTCAACCGTTGAACCCTGCATCATGTGCTGCGGAGCAATTATCCAGTCAAGAATTTCAAGGGTCATTTACTCCGTCCCCGATGAGAAGTTCGGGGGAGTTGAGAGCCTCTACAGGATATTTGAAGTTAAAGGGCTTAACCATAGACCGGAGGTAAAAAAAATCTATATTAAAGAGGTGGAAATCCTCCTTAAGGATTTCTTCAGCAGGCTTAGGGAGAGGTGCCGGAGCCAGGCTTAACGGGCCCGACTCGAAATCGGGTGAT
The DNA here is from genome assembly GCA_964542865.1 of uncultured bacterium. GTDB lineage: Bacteria > Aquificota > Aquificia > Desulfurobacteriales > Desulfurobacteriaceae > CAZJFY01. The sequence goes on from CAZIVU010000068.1 coordinate 5,270, forward strand.
CCTCACCGGATCCGCGGGTTCAAATCCCGCCCTCTCCGCCATGCTAAAATAACTCGTCGGGAGAGGATATGATTGACGAAGCAAAGGAGAAGGTCTTAAAGGAAGCCCTCAAGCAGATAAGAAGGGAGTTCGGTGAAGGCTCCGTCATGTTCCTCGGTGAGAGGGCTTCGGAGAACGTTCCGGCTATAAGCACGGGTTCCATATCCATCGACAGGGCTACGGGTATCGGCGGAATACCGAGGGGAAGGATTACCGAAATCTACGGACCTGAATCGTCAGGTAAGACAACGCTTGCCCTCCACGTTATTGCAAACGCTCAGAGGGAAGGGGGAATTGCGGCGTTCATAGATGCCGAGCATGCCCTTGACCCGAACTACGCGAGGAAGTTGGGGATAAACACCGATGAGCTTCTGATCTCCCAGCCCGATACCGGAGAGCAGGCACTTGAGATAGCCGAAACCCTGATAAGGAGCGGAGCCGTTGACGTTATAGTTATTGACTCGGTTGCCGCACTCGTTCCGGAAGCTGAGCTGAAAGGGGATATGGGAGATTCCCACGTGGGACTTCATGCAAGGCTGATGAGTCAGGCTCTGAGAAAGCTCACGGCGGCAACAAACAGGAGCAACGGTGCGCTGATATTCATAAACCAGATAAGGGAAAAGATAGGCAGTATGGGCTACGGTCCCAACGAGACGACGACGGGGGGAAGGGCGTTAAAGTTCTACTCAACGCTGAGGATTGAGGTCAGAAACGCCGGCCAGATTAAGGGAAAGGGGGATGAGAGAATAGGGCATACGGCAAGGGTTAAGATAGTCAAGAACAAGCTTGCCCCTCCCTTCAGGGAGGCTTTCGTTGATATGTACTACGGGGAAGGGATTTCAAGGGAAGC
>CAZIVU010000069.1:0-3027 GCA_964542865.1 uncultured bacterium
CCTTCCTGACCCTCTTCGAAAGCTTCCTTAGCTCCCTCTTGGTGAACAGGTTGTTCCCCTTAAAGTCGACCCTTCCAAACCTGTACTTCTTACCCTCCTTCCTGATTACGTAGGTCACCTGATAGCAACCCTTAACCTCGTTCACCTCAGGTTCACCGACCTCAACATCAAGGTATCCCTTGCTGTAGTAAAGGTTCCTTATGTTTACAACATCCTTCTTCAGCTTCTCGGATGAGAGAGGAGCTGCAAACCTGAACCTCCAGATCGACTTTTCCTTCGTCTCAAGAACCTTCTTTATCTCCTTAGACTTTACCTTTCTGTTCCCCTTTATAACGATCCTGCAGACGTCCGCCTTCTTTCCCTCACTTATGATGAACGTAACAACTGCCCTTGTCGGGCTTATCCTGTCTATGGTGTACTTTACAACCGTTCCGGGATACCCCTTCTTCTCGTAAAGGGATGCAATCTTCTCCTTCATCTCATCCAAATACTTGTAGGACAGGGGTTTCATTAGCTTTTTCTCTTCCCCCTCCTCCGTTCTCAGCCCAAGCTCCTCCTTAAGCTTCTTCGATGAGATCCTCCTGTTACCCTTGAAGACAACGTCCGTTATAACGGGCCTTTCCTTTACGAAGTACCTTACAAGTAGTCCCCCCTTGTAGTCCTTAACGTCAACGGATATGTTCTCAAAGTAGCCGAGCTTGTAGAGCGTCTTTATGTCCTTTGCAACCTTTTCACGGCTGAAAGGCTCCCCCTCCTTCAGCGATATGTAGTACCTGACAGTTTTCTCGGGGATGGTCTCACACCCTATAACGACTATCTTCTTTACAACCTTCCCGCCGTGGGGGTCAGAAGCGTAGGAGTTCAAAAAACCGAGCAGAACGGCAATGAGAAGCAGAAGCGCCTTTTTCACATCAACCCCCTGCAAAAAGAGTAGGTTAATAATAACATAACTCCTAAACCGGGATGAAGACCTTGAAGCACGAGCCTTTCCCGACTTCACTCTCAACTATGACCCTTCCGTCAACCTTTTCCACTGCGAGCTTCACTATGGAAAGCCCAAGCCCTGTTCCCCCAAGCTTCCTCGACCTTGATTTGTCAACCCTGTAAAAGCGCTCAAATATAAAAGGGAGGTGAGACTTGGGAATACCGGGACCCGTATCGCAGATGGAGATAACATGATCCTTTGGAAGCCTTGAGTAGCCTATTGTAACTTTCCCACCCTCGAAGTTGTACTTTATTGCGTTGTCGATAAGGTTTTTAAGCACTATCTGTATTATCTTCCTGTCGCTCTTTACCTTAACGTCTCCGCTAACCTTCAGCTCAATCTTTACCCTTTTTTGCCTTGCAAGGAGGTCAACATCCTCCTTCACCTGATCAAGGAGCTCCCTCAGGCTGAACTCCGATGGCTTGACCGTTACACCCTTTGACGTTTCCAGCATGGAAAGCGTTATGAGGTCCTGAATCAGCTGCTCCATGTAGTTAACCCTGTCAGAAGCTTTTCTTATAAACTCCTCCGCTGTTTTGTTCCCCCTGCACTCATCCTCAAGCGTTTCCATGAGCAGCTTGAGTGTGGCAACGGGCGTCTTAAACTCATGGGAAACGTTTGCTATGAAGTCCTTCTTAAGGTTCTCATACCTCTTTATCTGAGTAAGATCGTGGATGAGGAGAACCTTCTCATCCATGTTTGAGGCGAAAACTATCTGAACAAAGCGGTCCTTTATCCTCTGGTTATCCCAGATCCTGTACTTTGAGTCGAAGCTGCTGTTGATGAAGGAGATGACATCAAGGTCAGATATAACCTGATAGTAGTACTTCCCGATGTAGTTATCCCCTATGTCAAGGAGGGACCTTGCAAACCTGTTGGTGTAGACAATTCTCCCGTAGGGGTCCATTATGAGAAGACCCTCGTGGAGGAGGTTTAGAGCCTGAGACAGCAGGCGCGTCTTCTCCCTGACGTCCTGCTTCTTTACCTTCTCGGCTATCAATTTTGCTATCAGGTTCGGATCATCGCTCTCAACGCCAACAGCTTCCCTTATCCTCCTCTTGAAGAGGAGAAACCTGATAACAACCACGGTGAGAGCAACGGAGAGGGTAATCAGGAGAAACGTTAAAGCGAGCAAGTCCAACCTCATGGGTTTGAGAAATTTATGAATAAAGTTTATCATTTCAACAAAAGCACAGGGAGGTCAACATGGTAAGGGTAGCTATCAACGGCTACGGAAGGATCGGGAGGAGTTTCCACAGGACGCTCCTTAGCGATAACTCAGTGGAGATCGTTGCCATAAATGACCTTACAGATTCAAAGACGCTTGCCCACCTCATGAAGTACGACTCGATACACGGAAGGCTTGGAATCGATGTCTACGGGGAGGATGAGCACATAGTGGTCGGAGGGAAGAGGATAAGGGTTTTCTCCGAAAGGGACCCCGAAAACCTACCGTGGGGTGAGATGGGCGTTGATATAGTCCTGGAGTCAACGGGAAGGTTCAGGGACAGGGAAGGTGCATCAAAGCACCTTAAGGCGGGAGCAAGGAGGGTTGTTATATCCGCTCCTGCGAAGGAGCCAGACATAACGGTTGTTATGGGCGTAAACCACAGGAGCTTTGACCCTGAAAAGCACTTCATAGTCTCAAACGCCTCCTGCACCACAAACTGTCTGGCTCCCATTGCAAAGGTTCTCCTTGAGGAGTTCGGAATAGAGAAGGGGTTTCTAACGACTGTTCACGCCTATACGTCAGACCAGAGGCTTTTGGATGCCCCCCACAGGGACTTCAGGAGGGCAAGGGCAGCGGCCATGTCCATTGTCCCGACAACCACGGGAGCTGCAAAGGCGGTCGGGCTCGTTATACCCGAGCTCAAGGGTAAGTTCAACGGAATCTCTATAAGGGTTCCCGTCCCCGACGTTTCCCTCGTTGACTTTGTCTGTGAGGTTTCAAGGGACGTCACGGTTGAAGAGGTTAACGATGCTTTCAGGAGGGCTGCCGAAGGGGAGCTCAGGGGCATCCTCCAGTATACGGATGAGGAGCT
>CAZIVU010000069.1:3127-5830 GCA_964542865.1 uncultured bacterium
GCATTTATGTTGAAGGCAAGGTACTTGAAAATGAGGAACGAAACGAGGTAGATGGAAAAACCGATCAGCACCACCTGTGTTGAACTCGAGAGGGAGAGAAACGATGCAACTGGACGGGAAAGCTTGAGGGCTACCACTATGCTTATGATAATCCCGGTTATTGAAAGTATCTCCTCTAAGAAACCCTTGTTAAAGCCCCTCAGAACGTTCCACCCAAGTATGAGGAGCACAGCCGCATCAAGGACATTTAAGGGGTGAACACTCATTCAACCTCCACTCCTATGTCTACCCACCTTGCTTCTGTGATGGTTCTGCTCGTTGATATAAAATCTATATCCATATTCCTGAGTAGCTTTACCCTTTCCTCATCAACCCTTCCCGAAACCTCAATCATTATACCCTTTCCGCACTTCTCCCTCAAATACTTTACAGCCTTTTCGATCTCCCCCAATTTCCAGTTATCAAACATAACGATATCCACGTCGGCAGCAACGGAAATTACATCCTCAAGCTGCTTCCAGTTCTCAACCTCAACCTCAACCGCTGAGGTTACGGGTACCTTTCCCCTTATGCTCTTTACAGCCGTAGCAATTGACCCGTAAACCTTTATGTGGTTATCCTTAACCATGACGGCATCGTAAAGTCCGAGCCTGTGGTTAAAAGCCCCACCAACCCTTGTTGCATACTTTTCAAAATACCTCAAGCCGGGAGTTGTCTTCCTCGTATCTAAGAGCTTTATCTTCGTTCCCCTTAAAAGGTTAACGTATCTCCTCGTAAGTGTTGAGATCCCCGAGAGTTTCTGAATGATGTTCAGCGCAGTCCTCTCCCCCGAAAGGAGCGCTCCTGCTCTCATCCTGAACGTGCATACCTTTTCACCTTCCCTTACCTCTTCACCTTCGGAAAACCTCCAGCTGAACGACGCTTCTCCGTCAAGGATCCTGAACACCTCCTCAAAGAAGGGGGAGCCACACAGGACAAGGTTTTCCCTTGCTTCCAGATAGCCCTTAACGTGTTCACCTTTAAGGGCAAGGGAGCTTAAATCCCCGAAAACTCCGAGGTCCTCGTTGAGGAACGACCTGATTGCCTCCCTAACGTATATAATATTCACCACACCTCCCGAAGGGGTTTAACTTGGTTAATATACCAAACCTCATAACTACTTTAAGGGGTCTGTCGGTACCGGTTTTCATCATGGCCATCCACTACTCAAAGCCCGACCTTGCCCTACTCATCTTTCTTCTTGCCTCCATAAGCGACGCCGTTGACGGGTTCTTGGCAAGGAGGCTTAACCAGGTGACGAGGGTGGGGGTCATCATCGACCCGATTGCCGACAAAGCCCTCATAGATTCAGGTTTCCTCATGCTGAGCTTCAACAAGCACGTAATCCCTGTGTGGCTTTCCATACTTGTCATAAGCAGGGATGCCTTTATAGTGGTTGGAGCCTGGCTTTTAACGGCTTTTGGTAAAATTGAGAAGGTCAAGCCCGACCTCGTCGGAAAGCTGACAGCCTTCTTGCAGTTTGCTACCATTTTACTCTCCCTTGTTTACATGGACGCCGGGTTTGGTGAGAAGTTGCTGAGAGGCACTTTTATTCTGACGGGAACGTTTACCGCTCTTAGCGGGGTTGATTACGCGTTTAAAGGGATCAAGGAGCTGAATGGTTAGGAACTACTTCCCGGAGATATTCCTCTTTTCAAGCATACTCATCCTCACGTTCCTCCTGTTTGCCCTCAAACCTGCCCTGCTTCCGTTCTTCATAGCCTCAGCAATTGCCTACGTATTTCACCCGGTTTTCTCCCTTTTCCTCAACGTTTTCGGAAGCAGAAGGATTGCCGCTCTGCTTACAATACTCTGCGTCTTTCTCCTGATCGGCGTTGTTGCCTTCATCATCTTTCCCGCAATCGTCGAGCAGCTTCAGGATTTCCTGAAGTTCCTCCCCGTCCTCATTAAAAAGGTGGATCAGTGGCTCTACCACTTCCTCGGAAGACACTACTTCAGGTTGGGACACCTGAACGTCAAGAGCTTCCAGAAGCTCATTCAGGACCTCTACATCAAGCTAAGTGCCGGGGGAACCCTCCCCTTTACAAACATAGCAAAGAGGTTCTTTACCGGGATGTTCTCCATCATAGGGGTAGCCATAAATATCGTTGTAATCCCCATAATTACCTACTACTACCTTGCAAACGGAAACAGGATGAGGGAGCTCTACATCAGGCTTTCCCCGAAGGCTTTCAGGGAGGAGACCGAAAAGCTCTTTGACAGGGTTCACCACTCGCTCTCAAACTACCTTTTAGGTCAGGTGATAATTGCCATATTCGTCGGCATGTACATAGCGATAGGGCTAACGGTTGTTGGAATAAAGTACAGCTTCCTGATAGGGACGATTGCAGGCATACTCAACATGATACCCTACGTCGGCTTCTTCTCCGGCTTCATCCCCTCAATCCTCCTTGCGGTGTTTGACAACGGAGACCTCTACCACATCTTAGCTGTCCTCATCGTCTTCTTCAGCGAGGCTGCAATTGAGAACATGCTGTACCCAGCAGTAATGAGCAGAACAACGGGTGTTAGCCCGCTTCTAATCCTCTTTTCCATATTTGTCGGGGGCATATACGGTGGAATCTTAGGGATAGTCATAGCCGTTCCCCTTGTCGTTATGGTCGTTCCCATCTTCATGAGCTTTATGGAGAAGAGGGAATCCCC
>CAZIVU010000070.1:0-5733 GCA_964542865.1 uncultured bacterium
TCTCCAGGAGGCACTCCTGATGGCTTACACAAAATTACTGAACATAACCTATATTATTCTAAAACCTTAAGGAGAAAGGGATGAAAAAAGGGGACTTCGTTCACCTCCACCTCCACTCCCAGTACTCAATCCTCGACGGAGCCATAAGGATAGGTGAGCTGGTTAAAAGGGCAAAGGAGATGGGAATGCCGGCAGTTGCCGTAACCGACCACGGGAACATGTACGGCTCCTTTGAGCTCTATCAGAAGTGCAAAAAGGAGGGGATAAAGCCGATAATAGGCGAGGAGTTTTACGTAGCGAACGGCTCAAGGTTTGACAGGAAGGATAAGAAAGCCTACCACCTGATACTCATCGCAAAGGATAACACAGGCCTTAAAAACCTCATGAAGCTCAGCTCTATAGCCTTCCTTGAGGGCTACTACTACAAGCCAAGGATTGACAGGGAGGTCCTGGAAAAGCACAGTGAAGGGCTTATAGCTCTTTCCGCCTGCATACAGGGGGAGATTCCATCCCTATGCCTTTCGGGAAAGAGGGAGGAAGCCGAGAGGAGCCTCAAGTGGTACAGGGACGTTTTCGGAGAGGATTTCTACCTTGAGCTTCAGTACCACGGCTTGAGGAATCAGGAGATTGCCAACAGACACCTCATAGAGCTTGGAAGGAAGTACGACGTTGACCTTGTTGCAACGAACGATGCCCACTACCTGACCGGGGAGGACTGGGAAGCTCACGACGTCCTCCTCTGCCTCCAGACGGGAAGGAAGCTCTCCGATGAGAAGAGGATGCGCTTTCCAACAAGGGAGTTCTACTTCAAGGATGGGAAGCAGATGTATGAAACGTTCCGGGAGATACCGGAGGCTCTCCTGAACACCCTGAAGGTTGCCGAAAAGGTGAACGTCTCCATCGAGGAGAAGGGATACCTGCTCCCTGAGTATAGGGTTCCGGAGGGCTTCACCTACTCAAGCTACCTGAGGAAACTTGCAGAGGAGGGCCTTGAAAGGAGGTTCTCGGAGCTGGGAATAAGGAACGGGGAAACAAAGAGGAGGTACAGGGAGAGGCTTAACCACGAGCTTGAAATCATAGACAGGATGGGTTTCCCCGGCTACTTCCTCATAGTCTGGGATTTCGTCAGCTGGGCGAAGAGGAACGGGATACCGGTCGGTCCGGGAAGGGGCTCCGCAGCCGGCTCCCTTGTAGCATATGCTCTCGGGATAACGAACATAGACCCAATAAGGTTTAACCTCCTCTTTGAAAGGTTCCTGAACCCTGAAAGGATAACGATGCCCGACATCGACGTTGACATCGACAAGGAGAGGAGGGACCTCGTAATCCAGTACGTGAGGGAGAAGTACGGGGAGGACAGGGTTGCCCAGATAGTAACGTTCGGGACGCTCCAGCCGAAGGCGGTCATCAGGGATGTTGGAAGGGTTCTCGGAATACCCTATGCCGAGGTTGACAGGATTGCAAAGCTCGTCCCGAAGGATGCAGGAACCATAGAGGAAGCCATACAGAAGGCACCTGAGATAAAGGAGCTCTCCGAGAAGGAGGAGCGGATAGGGAAACTGGTAAGCATCGCATCAAAACTTCAGGGACTTGTAAGGCAGACGGGGATTCACGCTGCCGGGGTTGTCATAGCCCCGGAACCTCTCACGAACTACATACCCCTCGCAAAGAGCAAGGACGGGGATGTGGTAACCCAGTATGAGATGGGGCAGGTTGAGAAGATAGGCCTTCTGAAGATGGACTTCCTTGGCCTAAAAACGCTCACGATAATCGACAGGACCATAAGGCTCATAAAGGAGAGAACGGGAAGGGAGATAGACATCTACAAGCTCCCACTTGACGACGGTAAAACTTTCGAGCTCCTCCAGAACGGGAACACGGTTGGCGTCTTCCAGCTCGAATCCAACGGGATGAGGAACCTGATGAGGAGGCTGAAGCCCGAAACCTTTGAGGATATCGTGGCACTCGTTGCACTTTACAGGCCGGGACCTCTGAACTCCGGAATGGCTGAAAGCTACATAAGGAGAAAGCACGGGCTTGAACCTGTCAACTACGAGTTCCCGGAGCTTGAGCCGGTTCTCAAGGAGACTTATGGCCTCTTCATCTATCAGGAACAGATAATGCAGATTGCGAGTATCCTTGCGGGCTACACCCTTGGCGAAGCCGACCTTCTGAGAAGGGCGATGGGGAAGAAGAAGAGGGAGATAATGGAGGAGCAGAGGGCGGTCTTTGTGAACAGGGCGGTCGAGAGGGGATACCCGAGGGACAAGGTTGAGAAGCTGTTCGATGACATAGCAAAGTTCGCCGAGTACGGGTTTAACAAGTCCCACTCGGCAGCCTACGCCTTCGTTGCCTACATAACCGCCTACCTGAAAGCCCACTACATAAAAGAGTTCATGGCAACCATGATGTCAATCGACTACGACAACACCGATGAGATTGTAAAGCTCATAAAGGACTGCAGGGAGAACGGAATTGAGGTTCTTCCCCCGGACGTTAACAGGAGTGGTCCCCTGTTCAACATAGAGGGGGAGAACATAAGGTTCGGGCTTGCAGGCATTAAGGGGGTCGGGGAGAAAGCCGCAAACGAGATAGTGAGTGCAAGGGAAAAGGGGAGGTTTGAGGATATATACGACTTCTGCGAGAGGGTTGACCTTTCAAAGGTAAACAGGAAGGTCGTTGAATCGCTCATAAAGGCCGGTGCCTTCGACTCCACAGGTGCAAAGAGGTCAGCACTCATGGAGGTTCTGGACAGCGCGATGGCGGCTGCCCAGAGCACCCAGAAGGCAAAGGGGAAAGGGCTGATGAACCTCTTCGGTGAGGAGAAGCTGGTAAAGAGGGAGCTGCCTGAGGTTGATGAGTGGCCGGAGAGGGTAAAGCTTGAGTATGAGAGGACGGCAATAGGCTTTTACCTCTCCGGACATCCCCTGCTTGAGTACAGGGAGATAATTCCCCTGAAGTTCAACTCAACATCTGAGATCGATGAGTGGGAGGACTCTCAGGAGATAAGGATTGCCGGAGCCGTTATGTCCATAAAGAGGAGAAGAACCCAGAGGGGAGACCTATGGGCAACCGTTGAGATATCGGACCTTGACGGGATAGTCAACGTCCTCGTATTCCCGAACGTTTACTCGGAGTCTATGGACGTACTAACGGAGGGGAACGTCGTTGTGATTGAGGGAACCGTCAGGGAGGAGGATGAGAAGGTAATAATTGCAAAGAGCGTTGAGAGGCTGGACTCAAACCTTGAGCTCAAGGTAAACGGCATACTGATAAACCTGAAGCAGGAGAGCGTCAACAGAAACCTGCTCGAGGCGCTGAGAAACTTCCTCAAAACGAACAGCTCGAAGAACGGCAAGCCTGTTATAATAGAGATTGAATCTGAGAGGAACGTTGTAAGGGTTCAGGCACATCCAGACTACAGCATCGCCCCGGACCCTGCCGTCATAAGGGGTCTAAAGAGGCTCGTCGGAAGCAAAAGCGTGGCTGTACTGTGAGGTTTAAATGGCTGTGCTCCTTGACTTTGAGAAGAAGGTTGACAGGCTGAGGAAAAAGATAGAGCAGCTTAAGGAGCTTGGGAAACACGACCCCGAAGTTATCAGGGAGATCGAGGAGAAGTTCAACAGGAAGATAAGGGAGTTCTACTCAAACCTATCCCCCTGGGACAGGGTTCTCCTTGCAAGGCACCCGGACAGGCCCCACGCAATCGACTTCATAAGGAACGTGTTCTCAGACTTCGTTGAGTTTCACGGTGACAGGCACTGCGGAGACGGAAGGGCAATAGTGTGCGGGTTTGCAAGGTTTGAAGGGAAACCCGTCTGCGTCATCGGTCAGGAGAAGGGAAGGGACACGAAGGAGAAGATAAGGAGGAACTTCGGAATGCCCGTTCCGGAAGACTACAGGAAGTCCCTGAGGGTGATGAAGCTTGCAGAGAGGAGGGGCGTCCCGATAGTAACGATCGTTGATACCCCCGGTGCCTTTCCGGGGATTGAGGCTGAGGAGCACGGGCAGTCCGAAGCGATTGCCACAAACCTCCTTGAGATGTCGATGATTGGGGTTCCAATAATCAGCGTTGTAATCGGGGAGGGGGGTTCCGGAGGAGCCCTTGCCCTGAGCGTTGCAAACAGGCTCCTCATGTTTGAGAACGCAGTATACTCCGTAATATCACCGGAAGGGTGCGCAGCGATACTCTGGCAGTCTCAGGAGAAGGTGAAGGAGGCGGCTGAGTCGCTGAAGCTCACATCAAAGGACCTCAAAGAGTTAGGGGTAATAGATGACATAATACCCGAACCACTCGAGGGAGCCCACAGGGACTACGACTTTACGTTCAGGATGTTCAGGGAGTACGTGAAGAAGCACCTCTCGGAGATTGAACACCTGAGCGGGGAGGAGATAGTCAGGCAGAGGTATGAGAAGTTCAGGAGGATTGGGGCTGAATGAGGTTTCTCAAGTGGCTTTTAATCACGGCATCCGTTCTCTTCCTCCTCTTCATCTCAACGATGCTCATCCTCAAGGAAACCGTCCTGACAGGCGACAGGCTGAAGGCAATCGCAATCCCGAAGGTTGAGGAGGCAACGGGCAGGAAGGTCAACGTGAAAAGGGTTGAGCTGAGCCTTCTGGGGAGCGTAAGGCTTGAGGGCATCAGCGTTAGGGGAAAGGGTGAAACGTTCAGGGCTGACACGGTATCAATCAGGTTCTCCCTCCTTCCCCTCCTGAGGAAGCGGTTCATCGTCTCAAGCGTAAAGGTGGAGAAAGGCTCAATCCAGAGGAACGGGGTAAGTGCAACCTTCAGCGGAAGCTTCAGGCTGAGGGAGAACTTCCCCGCAGGGGGATATGCGGATTTCTCATTAAGGAAACCTCCCCTTTCCCTGAGGGGAAGCCTTGAGCTTGACGGGAACAGGCTGACCTTTAACGTCAAAGGAAGTGAAGGGGGGAAACCTCTAACCGCAAAGGGGGAGGTGGTTTTCAGCAGGATGAGCCCGGAAGGGGTAAGGTCTGGAAACGTAAAGGTTGAAAACCTATCATTTGGAGGGGTTGACGTGGAAGGGGCAACGTTCACCTACGCCCTCCTCAAGGACAGGCTAACCGTTAGCTCCATTGACGGAAAGGTTGCGGGAGGTTCGTTTACAGGAGAGGTCAGCTACCTGACGGGAAGGAAAAGGGTAAGGGGATGGCTCAAGCTCCGGGGGATAAAGGTTGAGGAGCTAAAACCCCTCCTTAAGGATAGCTCCATCAGGAGCTGCACCGTTGAGAGCCTCAATTCAACCTTCGGCTTCTCCGCAAGGAGTGAAAGGGCGGTCAGGGAGACCTTAACGGGAAAGGTTGAGTTTAACCTGAAGGACATCTCCCTCAAGCAGGGAAGGCTCACGTCAGCCCTTGAGTCATTCATCCTCGGGATTGAGGGAGTGAAGTTTGACTCCGGCTCTGGAAAAGCCGTTGTTGTGAACGGGAAGGGAACGCTGAACGCAAGCTTCATCTCAAAGGAGATGAAGGTCTACATTGAGGGGGGAAGGTTTACAGCCTCCGGCAAACTCAACATGCCCATAACCGTCGTTGCATCGGGCAGGGAGGCGGAGGGGATTCGGAGAAAGCCGTCCCTCATAAAGCTCCTGAGCCTTAAGAACGGAAACGTTCAGCTTCACCTGAGGCTTATGGGAACGGTAAGCTCACCGGTTGTCGTTCCGGAGAGCAGAGCCGTTGAAAGCCTCCCGAAAAGGATAGAGAACTTCTTCA
>CAZIVU010000071.1:0-5721 GCA_964542865.1 uncultured bacterium
AAGCACGTTTCTGCCTATGCCCTGACGTTCTACGAGGGAACCCCCCTCTACAGGGATATGGTCTCTGGAAGGCTGAAGGAAGTTGAGGAGAGCATCTCAAGAAGGATGTACTACACGATAAAGGAAAGGCTTGAAAGCGAGGGGTTTACTCAGTATGAGGTATCAAACTTCTCAAAGAAGGGATATGAGTGCAGGCACAACCTTACATACTGGAACCTCAACAACTACGCAGGTTTTGGACCCTCCGCAGCCTCATTTATCGACAGGGTTTACCAGAAGAACGTTTCAGACCTTGAAAGCTACTTTAACTTGGTGGATAACGGCAAGGTTCCGGCTGAAGAGGTTGAGCTTTTTGACGATGAGGAGTTCAGAAAGCTAAAGTTGATGATGGGGTTGAGGCTTACAGAGGGCATAAACCTTTTAAGTATCGGCGTAGATAGGGCTTTCCGTGAAAGGGCATCTTCAGGGAAGCTGAAGTTCCTCATTGAGTCAGACCTCATAAACTACGATGATGGGGTTTTAAAGGTTGGGAGGGAGGGCCTCTTTGTCATAGATGCGATCGAGAAGGTGCTCATCGACGAGCTGTTTAACTGAGCTTTTCCCCTTCAAGCACAACCTCAGAAAGCTTTGATTTCATATAGGTCTTCAGCGAGGATACCCTCCCGTTTACGAGCGTGTAGTAGAGGAGCGATATCACGGCTATAACTATCCCGAGAGCTGTTGCCTCAAGAGCAGTCCCTATCCCCTTGCTTACCTGATGGATATCGGAAATTCCTTTCTCTGCCATCACCTGAAACGATTCAATTATCCCTATGACGGTCCCGAGGAGACCGAGGAGGGGAGAGGAGGTTATGCAGAATGAGAGTATCCCCATACCCCTTGAAAGCTTTGCAGAGAACTGGTAGTACCTGCTTTCGGCTTCCTTCCTGTTCTCCTCAACCTCCTTAAGCATGAGCTTAATCTCTGCCGGGGCTGAAAAGTAAAGGTATATAAGCCTTTCAAAGAACACAAACGTTGAGAGAAAGCCGACAGCGTAAAGGAGAACGAATACCGTCCTGTGGAAAAGCTCGTAGGAAACCACTTTACCCTCTTAAAATAAATTTAGATAATTATATGAAAATACAATCCGGAGATAAACATGTTCAGGTTTGAAGAGGCTGACAGGAGGGAACCGAAGCTGATAATAGTTCCAATGGTTGATGTCATGCTCTTCCTCATAGCCTTCTACGCACTGATAACGGGAAGCGTCCTTACAGGTATAAGTGTAAAGACAAACCCCCCAAAATCCTTAAAGGCTGAGAGGATAAAGGTCAAAGAGAAACTCATAACGGTTTCCATAAAGGCTGACGGAAGCCTCTACCTTGAAGGGAAGAGGGTATCCCTGAACGACCTTCCAAAGAGAATAGTTGCGATGAAGAGAAAGTACAGAAGTCTTCAGGTGGCGATAAACGGGGACAGGAATGCAAACCTTCAGTCCCTGATAGATGTGATGGATGCGATAGATGAGGCGGGTGTAAAGTCGATAGGTATCATTACAAAGGTTAAAAGATGAACGCTGCTGAAAGGTATGCAGTCTCCTTCGCACTTGCCTCCATTGTTGAGGTTGCCTTCATCCTCTTCCTCAACGCGTTCTCTATCACAGCGCCAGAGGAGGAGGTCAAAGGGGTTATCAGGATCTCCCTCATAAAGAGGCAGGTAAACCTTCTGAAGAGGGAGGTGGGGGAGGAAAGCCTGAAGAGTAAGGAGAAGGCAAAGCTGAAGAGCAGGTTTCAGAAAAGGGCAGTGCCTGCAAAGAGGGTCAAAGAGGGGGGGAGGGGTATCAGGGCAGTTGAGGGGAACGTTCCCGCTTTCTTCCTTGAAGAGGTGAAGGAGGCCATAAAGGAAGCTGTTTTCTACCCCCTTGAGTCTGCAAGGGAGGGAGAAAGCGGAGTTGTGAGCGTCAGGTTTCAGCTGTCAAGGGATGGCAGGGTTGTTTACTGCAAGCCTGAGGAGAAGAGGTTTAAATACCTTGAAGCCGCGGCATGCATTGCCGTTGAAAGGGCAAAGTTCCCTCAATTCCCTCCATCCCTCAGGAATGAGAAGCTTACGTTCATAGTCAGCATAGACTACAGCCTGAAGAGCGCATTTTAGTCCGATTTCGGCTTCACGGACTCCACCTTAACGGAGGGGAGCCTCAAGCTGTTGAGCTTCTCTTCAAGGGCATCTATTCTCCTGTTTATCCTGCCGATTTCAGCCTCAACGTGAGAAGCGTTTGCCGAAACCTGCCTTGATATGGAGGAAATCTTGTCCGAGTTCACCTTAAAGGCATCCCGGTTCCGCTTCACCTCCTTAAGGATGCTATCCTCCTTTTCAGACAGGATGGAAACGTTTTTAGATAGCTTGAATATCAGGAGCCTGTTCCTCTCACTATCCTTACTGATACTGTCAACCTTCACCGACAGCTTCTTTACCTCCTCCCTCAACCTCAAAAGCTCCTGCCTTATCTTCCCTATCTCCTCATCCCTCTGCTTCTCCTTAATTTCAAGTAGGCTTATCCTGCTGGAGAGCCTGTTCACCCTCAACTGCTCCTGCTGGGACACGCAGGAGAACATGAGAAAAATTAAGGGGAGAAAAGCTTTTTTCATCCCTTTCCCTTCAAAAAGTTATAAAATTATGTAGCATTTTACCAAATGGAGGACGTTTTGAGCATCGATTTCACCCGAAAGGTCTGGGTTTTAGACGGTGGAATGGGAACAATGCTCATGGAAAGGGGCATAAACGTTAACTACGCCCCTGAGCTGCTAAACGTTGAAAGGCCGGATGTAATAAGGGATATACACAGGGCTTACGTTGAGGCTGGAGCCGATATCGTTGAAACGAACACTTTCGGTAGCAACAGGATAAAGCTTTCACACTACGGGCTTGAGAGGAGGGCAGAAGAGCTAACGTATAAGGGGGTAAAGCTTGCAAAGGAAGCGGTTGGGGATTCCGCACTTGTTGCCCTTTCCGTTGGCCCAACGGGAGAGTTCGTTGACCCTGTTGGGAGCATCCCATTTGACGAGATGGTTGACGTCTTTCGGGAGCAGATATCGGCTGGAGCGGAGGCCGGAGCCGACGTTATCCTTATAGAAACGATGTCCGACATAAGGGAGGCGAAAGCGGCGGTTGTGGCTGCAAGGGAGGTCTGCGACCTCCCCGTCATGGTAAGCATGACCTATCAGGAGGACGGTAGAACCCTTTTAGGAACACCTCCCGAGGTCTCGGCTGCCGTCTTTGAGGCGTTCGGCGTCTCCGCAGTCGGTGCCAACTGCAGCCTCGGACCTGAGAGCTTCACAGGGATAGTTGAGAGGATGGCGGCTACTACAGACGTCCCCATCATCGTCTACGCGAATGCAGGGCTTCCGGTGGTAAAGGAGGGGAAAACGTTCTACCCGGAGCCTCCGGAAGTCTTCGGAAAGTTTGCGGTTGAATTTGTTAAGGCGGGGGCAAACATAATAGGCGGTTGCTGTGGAACGGGACCCGACCACATAAGGGCTATAAAGAGGGCTGTCAAAGGTTTAAAACCCGTAGAGAGGAACCCTGTAAAGGGGCTCAAGGCTGCAAGCAGGACAAGGCTTGTTGTTATCGGCTCAGGACAGAGAACTGCCCTGATAGGGGAGAGGATAAACCCCACGGGAAAGAGAAAACTTCAGGATGCCCTGAAGTCCGGAAACTACTCTCTGGTTAGGGAGGAGGCTATAAGACAGGTAGATGAGGGAGCCGACATACTCGATGTTAACGTTGGAGTTCCGGGAATAGATGAGGCAAAAGCCATGGAGGAGGCTGTAAGGGTTGTTATGGATGCCGTTGACGTTCCCCTCATGGTTGACAGCAAGGACCCGGATGCCATTGAGAGGGCATTGAAGCTTTCGGACGGAAAGCCAATTGTGAACTCCTGTTCGGGGGAGAAGAAGGATATAGAAAGGATTCTTCCCCTCGTAAAGAGGTACGGTGCGGCAGTCGTGATACTTGCCATCGGGGACGAGGGCTTGAAGAGGAGGGCTGAGGACAGGTTAGAGGTTGTTGACAGGGTCGTCAGAAGGTGCAGGGAGATGGGGATAGCCGACTACTCCATGCTCGTTGATGTCCTCAACCTTGCCGTCAGCGCCATGCAGGATGCGACTGTCGAGACGCTCAGAGCAATAAGGATGGTTAAGGAGAGGTATGGCCTTGCAACAACGCTTGGCGTAAGCAACGTCTCTTTTGGCCTTCCGGCAAGGAGCATAATCAACTCCACGTTCATGTCCATGGCTATATCACATGGCCTTGACTCCGGAATCCTGAACACCGCTGACAGGAGGATGGTTGAGTCCATACTCGCCTCGGACGTGCTCTCTGGAAGGGACAGAGGAGCAAAGAGGTACGTTGAAAGGTTTCAGAACTACAGGCCTGTGGGGGATGAGAGGTGCAGGGAGGTCATTGAGAGGATATGCAGGATCTCCTGCTCCTTCCTCGGAGGGGAAGCAGTTCCCGAAAAGCCGAAGGAGGAAAAGGAGGAGGGACCACCGGGAATCCTCGGGAGAATCTTTGAGAAGGTGATAGAGGGGGACAGGAAGGGAATTGTAAAGCTTACAGAGGAAGCCCTCAGAGAGCTTGAGCCGATGGAGATAAGCGACAGGGCTTTAATCCCGGCCCTCGATGTAATAGGTAAGAGGTTTGAAAAGGGAGAGATATTCCTTCCCCAGATGTTGAGGTCTGCCCAGGCGGTTCAGGCATCCTTTGAGGTGTTGAAGAGGAAGCTGAAGGAGAAGGGAAAGAGCATAAGGAGCAGCGGAAAGATTGTTATGGCAACGGTTCATGGGGATGTTCACGAGATTGGCAAGAACATCGTTATAACCATGCTTGAGAACAGCGGGTTTGAGGTTATCGACTTAGGGACAAACGTCCCTCCCGAAAAGGTAGTTGAGGCTGTAAAAAGGGAGAGGGCAGATGTTGTGGGGCTCAGCGCCCTCATGACGACAACGCTCCCATCGATGGAGGAGACCGTAAAGGCTTTGAGGGAAGCAGGATTAAACGTTCCGGTAATCGTCGGGGGTGCCGTTGTAACGCCGGAGTACGCAAAGTCCATCGGTGCCTACTACGGGGATGACGCTCAGGAAGCTGTTAAAATTGTCAGGCAAATACTGAAGATGGAGGGAAAGGATGAGCAGTGAAACGGACCTTAACGTTCACAAGGAGATTGAGGAGCTGAGGGCTCTCATAAGGGATGTTCCGGACTTTCCAAAGCCCGGAATAGTTTTCAAGGATATAACACCCCTGCTCCACAAGGCCTGGGCTCTCCAGAAGGTCATAGACTTCATAGGCAACAGGTATGTCGGTTCCGGCATAGATATCGTTGCAGGTATTGAGTCAAGGGGATTTATACTTGCATCGGCTCTCGCCTACAAGATCGGGGCAGGGCTTGCCATAATAAGGAAGCCGGGCAAACTTCCCTACAAAACGCTGAGCGCAACCTATACCCTCGAGTATGGAGAGGACAGGATCGAGGTTCACGAGGACGCCATACAGAAAGGCATGAAGGTTGTCCTCATCGATGATGTCCTCGCCACAGGTGGAACGATGAACGCCGCAATAGACCTCGTTGAAAGGCTTGGAGGGAGCATCATAAACATCGACTTTCTCCTTGAGCTGACTGCTCTGAACGGGAGGAGAAGGATTGAGGAGAGGGGTTACCCTGTTTTCTCCCTCATAAAGTTTTAGGAG
>CAZIVU010000072.1:0-5672 GCA_964542865.1 uncultured bacterium
TTAACCATAAAATTTTTACGTTAAAATCTCCTCCGCCACCCTGAACATCACCTCCTGCCTCACCTTTGCATACCTTGCAGTTGTTGTCGGGGATGAGTGGCCAAGGAACTCCTGAATTACTCTTATATCAACACCTCTGTCCACTAACATGGTTGCAAAAGTGTGTCTCAGCTTGTGGGGATGGAGCTTTATACCCGTTAACCTTGAAATCTGCTCAAATATAAACCTGACCCCCTGATAGGAGAGGGGGAAAAGCCTTTCCGAGCTAAGGGAGTTTGCATATTCAGAAATCTCCCTGCTCAGCGCAGGTGAGATGGGAATGAACCGCTCCTTTCCCCCCTTCCCCAGAACTCTTATAGCGCTTCTGCCGCCGTTTTCCAGGATATCGCCCTTCCTCAGGTTGAGAAGCTCCGACACCCTCAAGCCGCAGTAGAGCATGAGCTTTACTATCAGGTAATCCCTTAAGCCCCTTTCCCTTGCACATCTAAGAACGGAGTTTACCTCCTCCTTTGAGAGGGCATCTGGAACCTTCTGCTTCACCTTCCTTATCCTCAATGACCGCTTGACAGGGTTTTTCTCAATCAGCTCCATGTCGATGAGGAAGTTGAAGAATGAGCTTAGAGCCGACATCCTCCTGTTTATGAGTGAGGAGCTGCACTTCATGGATGACCTGAAGAGCATAACGTCAGCCGTCCTTACCCTTTCAATATCCTTATCCCCGCAGAACCTCAGAAAGAGCCTCAAGTCGCTCCTGTACTCAGAAAGCGTCCTCTCCGAAAGCTCCCTCTCCTTAAAGTCAAGGAACATCCCTATGCACTCGGACAGCTTCACCCTTCCTCCTACCTTCAATAATACCACAACAAATATAGATTTGTTGTGGTTTAGCTTTTCATAATATTCTTAATTGTTTTTTTTAGTCTGGACACCTTTAACCAACAATACCCTTTGCCGCCTGGTTCAATCCGATACAACCTGTCATCATCACATCTCCGCCCGGGTATGCATATTCCCCGTAATCTTTGAAGAGCCTTCTGTTTGGCCCTGCTACCAGAATTTTCTCAGCGCTGTTACTTTCAAGCACAACCGCTCCATGCCCCCTGTCCTCGTATACCTCCTCAAAGGTTAAAGTCCCCTTGATGAGCTTTTCAACGATGGATTTGAGCTTTTCAGGGTTGAGGTACTTCGTGTGGTGTTCAAAAAGCCCCACCACTTTCCCATCCCTGATGGATACGCCGAGCGTGTGGGCATTTCCTATATCAAGGCCTATAAAGTTTCTTACGCCTATATCGTTTGCGTAGTATAGGATTCCACATATTGAGGCTATCTTGCTGTCCATGACAAACCCCTTAAACCCATTCTCCTTCAGCTGTTCAATTACCGAATCAAACCTCGTAAAGAAGCCGGTTTTCTCGGTGATTGTGAACCTGAAAGGATCCTGCGTTTTTTCAAGCATCTCTTTGAAGTAGTTAAACCTCGTTATCCTGTCGCTCTGTCCCCTCACAAATCCGTGGTCCTGACAGGCGACCCCTATAATCTCCGGTGAAAATTCCCTGCCCCCGAGCCTTAAAAGCTCCCTGAAAATGTTAAAGTCAAGGTCTTTCAGGATGAGGTTCGGGTTTTCAATCCTATCGACGACCTCTATCCCCTTCTCCCTTACGAAATCAAGGTTATCCTTAACCGTTGCTGCTGCCCTCTTAGTTATCTGAACCCTGTATCCCTTCCTGACGTGTTCAAAGAGCGCAAGTTTCAAGGGACCTCCTCCCATAACGTAGCCGTCAATCCTCAAATCCTCATCCATCCTTTTAACTTTCTCGTAAAGTTTCGTTGAGGGAGAGGGAAGCACGGCCTTTATCCAGTTCTCGGGGTTCAAATCCCCGTAGCTGTATAGCATATCCTGAGTTCCCTTCCCGATATCTACGGTAAAGATTTCCATAGAACCTCCGTGGTTTATAATAGTTCAAGTTTACCATCTGGAGGAAGCCATGGAGATCGTTGAGAGGTTTAACGTAAAGCCCTTTGCCGTTATAGGACACAGGGGCGCTGCAAGGAGGAAACCTGAAAACACTATCGCAGCCTTTGACTACGGAATAAAGGCCGGAGCGGATATTGTTGAGTGTGATGTCAGAAGAACAAAGGACGGAAAGCTCATAATACTTCACGATGACAACTTCAAAAGGGTTGCCGGGGTTGATGTTGCCCCAAAGGATGTTGATTACGGCTACATAAAGGGGAACATAAGGGTTGATGGTGAACCTGTTCCCCTTCTTGAGGAGGTCATTGAGTTCACGAGGGGGAAAGCCGGGCTTGCAATTGAGATAAAGGAACCTGAAACAACCTCAGATGTTGTAAAGATTGTTGAAAGGATGGGGGCTGTTGAGCAGGTTGCCATCATAAGCTTCTACGAGAGTGCCCTTGAAGAGGCAAAGAGGATGAACGAAAAGCTGATAACGGGAATCATATACATGAGACCTCCGGGGAAGATAATTGAGGCGAAGAAGATAAAGGCTGAAGTGGTACTTCCCATGTACAGGCTTGCAACGGAAAAAGCGGTGGCATTTGCGCACAGGTTGAAGTTGAAGGTTGCAGTCTGGACGGTTGATGATGAGAAAACTGCCCGGAAGATGTTTGAGAGAAAGGTTGATGCGATGGCGTCGGATTACCCCGACATGCTCGTGAATTTCAGGGAAAAGCTTACATAAAAATTTTATGGTTAATTTACGTGGGTTCACAGCCTAAACTGATTTAGATCAAACACACAACAACCTGATAATAGTATCTTATTCTTAAACTCAATGTTGGAGGTAGCATGATAAGGAAGGAGATGAAGATCTATGAGATAGTTGAAAAGTACCCGGAAACTCTGAACGTTTTCATCTCAAACGGGTTCAGGCAGTTCAAGGATAGGAAGACGCTGGAGACCGTCGGGAAACACCTCAAGCTTGAAACAGCCCTTAGAATGAAGGGGATGGACGTTGAGAACTTCATAAAGCTCCTTGAGGAGGCGGTTAAGAATCCCCTTGAGGAAGCGGATGTGACGCTTAAGGAGAACAGGGAAGGGGAGGTTGAGGTTGTTGGACTTCTTCCCTGTCCGGTAAGGATTCCCCTGTTGGAGATGTTCAACAGGTTCCTGAATGAAAAGGGAATGAAGGTTTCATACAGGCTTGAAGCTGCTTCTCTGGGCGCAAAGTGGATTGAGGAGCTAATGAAGGATGTCAGGTCTGCGGAGGACCTTCCGGACATATTCATATCCGCTGGGTTTGAAACGTTTTTCAGCAGAAGGCTCTTCGGTAAGTTTAAGGAGGATAACGTATTTGTTGATATTACCGGTGAAAGGATAAATGCTGACTTTGAGGGACTGGGAATAAAAGACCCGATGGGGCACTACTCGATAATTTCTGTTATCCCTTCGGTCTTCATGGTTAACATTCAAGCCCTTGGAGATTTGCAGGTGCCAAAGAGCTGGGAAGACCTTTTGAAACCGGAATTTGAGGGAAGGGTTGCACTTCCGGTCGGTGACTTTGATATGTTCAACGCTATACTCCTTAACATCTACAAGGATTTCGGAGAGGAGGGCGTTATCAGGTTTGCAAAGGCGCTTTACAAGCCCATGCACCCGTCAGAAATGGTGAACAGGAACGTCAAAAAACCTGCCGTCAGCATAATCCCGTTCTTCTTCACAAAGGTTAACAGGGATGTCCTGAATACAAGGTACGTGTGGCCCGAGGATGGTTCAATAATAAGCCCCGTGTTCATGCTCGTTAAGAGGGAAACCCTTGAGCAAACCAGGGAGATTGCAGAATTCTTCTTCAGCAGGGAAGTCGGAACGGTTTTTGCGGTGAACGGACTGTTCCCATCGCTGAATCCCGACGTTAAGAACATCCTTCCTGACGGCGCAAAGTTCAAGTGGCTTGGATGGGACTACATATACGGCAACGACATCTCAGAGCTTGTCGGAAAGGTTGAGTCAATATTCAAAGAGGCAACGGAGGTGAAGGTTTGAAGCTGATTACCGTAGCCGGTCCCCCCTCTTCAGGCAAGACATCGGTTATCCTGAAGACGGCTAAGTTTTTAAAGGAGTTTGGTCTGAGGGTTGGAGTGGTCAAGTTTGACTGTCTCATGACCGATGATGATGAGATATTTGAGAAGAACGGGATACCCTCCTTTAAAGGGCTTTCGGGAGCTCTCTGCCCCGACCACTACTTTGCCGTGAACATAGATGAGTGCATAAGCTGGGCTAAGGAGAGAAACCTTGACGTCCTCATAACCGAAAGTGCAGGTCTTTGCAACAGGTGTTCCCCCCACATAGTTGATGTAAAGGCTGTCTGCGTCATCGATAACCTCAGCGGCATAAATACCCCGAAGAAGATCGGACCGATGCTCAGGTCAGCAGACATTGTTGTTATAACGAAAGGGGACATAGTTTCTCAGGCTGAAAGGGAGGTTTTTGCTCTGAAGGTGAAGAGCGTTAACCCGAGAGCCGTTATCCTTCACGTTAACGGGATAAACGGTCAGGGCGCTTTTGAGCTTGCATCTATGTTGAAGGACAGTCAGGATATTGATAGCGTGAGCGGAAAAAGGTTAAGGTATTCAATGCCATCGGCTATATGCTCCTACTGTTTGGGGGAAACGCGGCTTGGAGAGGAGTACCAGTCCGGAAATGTCAGAAAGATGGAGTTTGGAGATGGTTAACGTTTTTAGCAAGAACCTGAAGGATGCTCTTCACAGATACCCTTTCATTCTGGACTTCTTTGAGTCCTACGGAATACCCTTGGAGCGGGATTTGACCGTTGAGGATGCAATAAACTCCATACCGGATGAGAGGCTTGAGGAGATAGGAATCACAAGGGATGCTCTTAAGGAGCAGCTCCTTTCATTCATCGGGGATATGGAATCCCTCCTTGAGGAGGAGAGGGTTGAATCCATAACCATAATAGGTGGTAAGGATAAGAGCGGCAACAGAGAGGATATAAGAATAACGGTCAGAACAGGTGAAATAATTTCAATAGTTGGCCCAACGGGTTCGGGAAAGAGCAGGCTCCTTGCCGATATAGACTGGATGGCTCAGGGTGATACCCCGACGGGAAGGGTTATACTGGTTAACGGCAGGGAACCGAAAAAGGAGTGGAGGTTCTCCGTTGAGAACAAGCTCGTTGCACAGCTATCCCAGAACATGAACTTCGTAATAGACCTTACCGTTGCGGAGTTTCTAAACATCCATGCCGAGAGCAGGCTTGTTGAAAACCCCGAGGAGAAGGTAAGGGAGATACTTGAAAGGGCAAACGAGCTTGCAGGGGAAAGGTTCTACCCGGACACCCCCGTTACCTCCTTGAGCGGCGGTCAGTCAAGGGCTCTAATGATTGCTGATACAGCCATCCTCAGCAAGTCCCCGATAGTCCTCATTGACGAGATTGAGAACGCGGGAATAGACAGGAAGCAGGCGATTGAGCTCCTCATTGAGAAGGACAAGATAGTCTTCATGGCAACGCACGATCCCATCCTTGCGCTTATGGCTGATAGAAGGTTTGTCATCGAGAATGGGGGTATAAGAAAGGTTATAGAGACGTCCGACAGCGAGAAAAGGGTTCTTGAGGAGCTCAGGAAACTCGATATGAAGCTCCTTGAGATGAGAAACAGGCTCAGAAGAGGTGAAAGAATAGAGGGGTTTCTTTCGG
>CAZIVU010000073.1:0-5623 GCA_964542865.1 uncultured bacterium
CTAAATCCTGTCCTCGTATATCGGCTTTTCCCTCCTGTAGAATACCCCTATGGGGATTTTGACGTCATCCCTGTTGTAGTCCCACTCATAAGCCCTCTTAAGAGCCTCATCAAAGCTTGTGGGGTCATGCCCCACATCCTCAAGCCTGTAGCACATCTTCCTGTAAAAGGGGAAGAGGTTAAGGAATGTGACGCAGGGCTGGAGGACATCTACAAACGAGAAACCCCTGTGAAGTATAGCCTGCTTGAATATCTCCTTCAGGTGGGGTATATCGCCTGAAAATCCCCTTGCCACGAAGGTTGCCCCTGCGTTCAGCATGAGCGCAACGGGGTTCATCGGATCTTCAGGAGGACCTTCAGGCGTTGACCTGCCCTTGAACGTTGAAGGGCTCGTTGGGGTAAACTGGCCAGTTGTCAGGCTGTATGCCCTGTTATCGTGGATGATGGCCGTTATGTTCACGTTCCTCTTTGCAGCAAATATCAGGTGGGATATACCCTCCGCGTAGATATCCCCGTCTCCGACAAATCCGACGCAGACGAGGTTCGGGTTTGCAATCCTCATCCCTTCGAGGTTGCAGAGAGCCCTTCCGTGAATGGAGTAAAAGCTGTTAACGTTTATGTAGTCAACGATTTTTCCGTGGCAGCCGATACCGGATGCTATAACGAAGTTCTCAACCGGAATGGTTGAGGAGAGCTCGGACACTGCTTCATTAAAAGCCTTGAGTATCCCGAAGTTGCCGCATCCCGGGCACCATGTTATCTCCGCTTCCGTCTTAAGGTTCAAAGCTTCCATGCTACACCTCCCTTAACAGTTTCTCCAACTCCTCCCTGAAGAGGGGCCTCGCATCGTACTTCCTTATCCTTGAATCTGCCTCTA
Organism: uncultured bacterium; assembly: GCA_964542865.1. Taxonomy (GTDB): domain Bacteria; phylum Aquificota; class Aquificia; order Desulfurobacteriales; family Desulfurobacteriaceae; genus CAZJFY01. The sequence continues at coordinate 877 of CAZIVU010000073.1, forward strand.
TCCCGTAAGTCCTGAGGAGTTTCTCAAACTGACCTGCAACGGAAAGCTCAACGACGGTAACCGATTCTGCTCCCACAAGCTCCTCCTTAATTCTCCTTGCCGGGAAAGGCTCAAGGTAAAGAGGCCTTAAAACTTTAAAACCTAAAGCTTTCCCGACCTCATCGCAGACGCCCGCATTCTCTCCCCAGGTGATTATCACCCTTTTTGAACTCCCGTCCCCCTCGACCTTAACCGTATCATTCCTTGAGTTGAAGAACTCGTTTATCGTTTTCTGCTTCAGGGCTCTTTTATCCTTCATCTTCCTTACCTTATCCGCATCCTCGACGGTAAGTCCGTACTCATCGTGCTCGTAGCTTGTCCCCTTCACGACAATCCCTTTCGTCCCGGGGAACGCAAGGGGAGAGATGCCGTCGTCCGTAAAGGCATACCTTCTGTAATTCCCACCCCTCCACAACTTCGGCTCCTCAACAATCCTCTTCCTCTCAATACTCTCCGTGAAGAAGCTCTCCCCAACGTGCTTGTCCCCTAAAATGAGAACGGGAACCTGAAACCTCCAAGCAAGGTTAAGGGCTTCCCTTGTAAGCTCATAACACTCCCCTGCAGTGCCGGGAGCAACAACGATCCTCTGGAAATCCCCGTGACCCGCGTAGAGAACGAAGAGGAGGTCAGACTGTTCGGTGTAGGTCGGAACTCCCGTTGATGGAGCTCCCCTCTGAGCCTCATATATGACGACCGGGGTCTCACTCATCCCTGCCATGCTTAGCGTTTCTGTCATCAGCGCAAATCCCCCTCCGGAAGTCCCCGTCATCGCCCTCCTGCCAGCGAACGCCGCACCAACAACCATGTTTATAACACCTATCTCGTTCTCAGGGTGGATAACCTTTATGCCAAGCTCATCCTTGTGGGCTGCAAGGTAGTGGAGGACGGGGGATGCCGGCGTCATGGGGTATGCAACAAACACCTCCAAACCTCCATCAACGGCACCTATTGCCACAGCCTCATTCCCGGATATATACTCCCCCTTCCTCTCACCGACCGGCTCCACCCTCTCAATCTCCCTTGCCTGAGAGTAGAACTCCTCAAGAAGCTTCCTGTTCTCATCAAAGTTCTTCAAACCCTTGATGGCTTCAATGCCCCTCTCAACCGGTATCCCGAACGTCTTTAGCAGTATCCCCAAAACCGCCGAGCTCGTCATAACCCCCTTCACCTTTCCCTTTATATCTACCCTCTCACCGCTTCCGCTCACCGACGCATCGAGAATCCAGAGCGTTCCTTCCTTCGCGTCGTTCGTGTGCCTCTTGAGGCTTCTCTCGTCAAGGGCAACGATAACGTCCGCATACCTTGTCGGGGACTTTACCTTCCTGTCGGAAAACCTGACCGTTGAGAAGTTGTGTCCTCCCCTTATGAGCGATGGGTAATCGTGATAGGTAAAGACGTAAAAACCCATACCGACAAGGACTTTAGAGAGGAGATTTGCAGACTCTTTTACCCCCTCCCCCGCTTTCCCTCCTATTATCACTGTTCTTTCCATGGCTACCTCCTAAACGGCACATTTTCTAATAACGTTAACGGCTCTGAAGGGGTCATCGTAGACTGGAACCCTTCCCCTCTTCAGTATCTCAACACCTGCCCTCACTGACGGACCCCCAATCAGGCTTGCAACTACAGCCCTTTTGGAGCTCCTTGAAAACCTTACAACCTCCTGCGCAATCTCGGGAACGTCGGTCATCGACTGGGGCGTTACGATAACGAGGCATGCATCCCACTCCCCGTAGGAGGAGAGAACCTCAAAAGCAGCCCTGTACCTTTCAGATGTGGCATCCCCGATAAGGTCTATCGGGTTTATCCTGCTCCAGTTTTTCGGGAGAAATCTGTTAAGCTCCCCATAGATGTCCTTGATATCAGCAAGCTTAAGGTTGAAGTAGCTTACGTAATCTGAGGCAAGGGCGCCGGGTCCTCCGGCATTTGTAACTATCATCACCCTCTTTCCCTCTAACCTTCCGTAGGATGAGAGGAACTGGCAGCAGTCAAAAGCCTCGTCAACCGCATCAACAACTATTCCCCCCTTTGCTTCAACGACATCCTTAAAAACCTTGAAGTTCCCTGCAAGTGAGCCCGTATGGGATGATGCAGCCCTCTTTCCCCCTTTACCCCTTCCAACCTTCAGGAAGACCGAGGGCTTTCTCTTCAGGAATGAGATGAGCTTATCGCCAAGCTCAAGCCCCTCAACGTAGGAGAGGATTACCTTAGTTCTTTCATCCCTCGTTGCAAGGTCAAAGGCTTCGGAGATCTCAATATCTGACTGGTTCCCGAGGCTAACTATCTGCGAGAAGCCGATGTTCCTCTCAAGCGACATGTCAACAACGGCCGTTATCAGGGCACCGCTCTGGGAGAGGAAGGAGATGTTGCCCTCTTCCGGCATTGTGCTTGAAAACGAGGCGTTGAGCTTTAACGGGGGAATCATGAAGCCGAGTGTGTTGGGTCCCAGAATCCTCATGCCGTAGCTTTGCGCTATCCTCAAAACCCTGTCCTGAAGCTCCTTCCCCTCCTCCCCGACCTCCGAGAAACCGGCAGATATTATCACGACAAGCTTTACACCCTTTCTTCCGCACTCCTCAACAACGGGAGGAACAACCTTTGAGGGAATGCAGATAACGGCGCACTCAACCTCACCCTCTACGTCAAGCACAGAACCGAAGCACTTTCTCCCCAAAATGCTCTTATACTTGGGGTTAACGGGAAAGACCTTCCCCTTAAACCCATCAAGGTTTCTCAGAACGGCATAGCCAACCTTCCCGTGCTTCGGGGTTGCACCTATGACGGCTACGGATTTCGGCTCAAACAACCTGTCACTAAGGGGCTTGAACGCCCTTCTCCTCTCAACGTTGCTGAGGAAAGCCCTTCCGTCGGCGGGGACAACCTTCCCCTCGGATATAAAGGTGGGGTTCAGGTCAAGTTCGGATATCTCCGGATTTTCCCTGATGAGGGACTTGAGGCTGTTCAAGAACGGTATCAAGCTCTCAAGCCCTATTCCTTTTCTTTTAAGGAGCTGAGGAAGTTTCGTCCTATTCAGGCTCTTCTCAATCTCCTGACCATTCGCATCAAGGGGGATGAAGGTAACGTCCCTGAAAACCTCAACGTAAACCCCTCCGCTTCCAATGGCTATCACGTGCGAGAACGATGGATCCCTCTTAACGCCGACAAACGCCTCTATCCCCTTTACCTCCTCCTCAACAATGAACTCCTCAACGTGGGGGAACCTTTCCTTCAGCCTCTCAACCGCCCTCTCAAGCTCCGCTTCAGACTCAACCCTTTCAACCCCGCCCCCTCTGCTCTTGTGGACTATGCTCCTTGACACGACCTTTACAAAAGCCGGAAAGCTCTTCCATATCGGGACTTCATCCCTCCCGAACGTCAGGTGGTTCGGAACGCAAATTCCGTACCTCTTGAGGAGGCTGTAGACTTCAGGCTCAGTAAGGTACTTCAATGCCCCTCCTTTAAGGGCAACCCCCTAACAGTACCAGTCATCCCTCGTCAGGGGGAGGTTGCTCTCACCCTTCTCACCCCTCTTTAAAAGAAGGGTCTGGTAGACGGATATCTTTCCCCTCTCAAAGTTGTAGGCGCTCGCAGCCATGTAGAGCCGCCATATCCTGTACCTTTCCTCTCCAATTATGTTTACGGCTCTTTCCCTGTTCTTCTCAAGCCTCCTAACCCAGTGCCTCAAAGTAAGGGCATAGTGTTCCCTGAGGCTTTCAACATCCCTCACCTCAAAACCCGCCCTCTCCGACTGCTCAATCACGAATGAGATCGGAAGAAGCTCCCCGTCGGGGAAGACGTACTTCTGTATAAATTGAGACTTGGGTTTTGAATACTCCCTTATGTCTATGGATATTCCGTGGTTCAGGAATACCCCCTCCTCTTTGAGGAGGTTGAAAGCCTGTTCCATGTAGGTTCTGTACATCTTCCTTCCAACGTGCTCGAACATGCCGATGCTTGATATCTTGTCGTAGTAGCCGAAGCTATCAAGGTCCCTGTAGTCTTTAATCTCAACCCTGCACCTGTCCTTTAAGCCCTTCTCCTCTATGAGCCTGTTTGCATACTCGGCCTGATTCCTGCTAAGGGTTATCCCGTGGGCGTAAACTCCATACTTTTCAGCAGCGTGTATGACTAAAGCTCCCCAGCCGCACCCGATGTCCAAAAACCTCTCTCCCGGCTTCAGCCTCAGCTTCCTGCATATATAGTCAAGCTTCTCCTCCTGAGCCTCATCAAGGGATTCATCCTTACTTTTAAAGTAGCCACAGGAGTAGACCATGTTCCTGTCAAGAAACAGGGAGTAGAAATCGTTTGATACGTCGTAGTGGTACTCAATTGCCTTTCTATCCCTATCCTTGCAGTGGACTTCTCCCTCAAGCGTTGCATGGCACTTTGGTATGGAAACATCGGGCTTTGGAAGCCTGAGAAGGAGTCTCAGAAGCTTTAAGGAGCCGAGGAATCCCCTCCTCTTCCTAACAAGGAAATCCGCAAGGGGAAAAACGTTATAGATTGAACCGACTATGTCGTAGTGGTTGTAGATGTAACCCTCGGCAAACTTCAGCTCGGAGGGCTTCAGGAAAAGCTCCCTCAGTGTCCAAGGGTAGTTAACCTTTATGGTAGTTGGGGCATCCCTGTCACCGATTACAGAGCCATCCCAGAGCTCGATGTTGAGCTTCCTTAGAGGGTAGCCTGAAAGGAGTTCCCCGAGCAGTTC
>CAZIVU010000074.1:0-5613 GCA_964542865.1 uncultured bacterium
AAGCTCTTCATACACTCTACAGGTGATGCTAATCCGTACCCATACGAAAAAGAGTAACATGTGAGTACAGAGATATAGCCACCAACTTCGTATTGGCCTACATCCCGAAAACCTCTTCTCAAAACATGACAGACATCTTATATATTTTCTATTCAGAACCTTTAGCACTACTTTCTCTTGGGCCAACCTGTATAACTAACTTCAAGCCGGAGAACTCCTTCTCAAGGCTTATCTGGAGGCTCCTGTCGGGGGAAAGGAAGTCCATAAACGCTGACTTCTCGTAGGTGTAGGAGGAGACAAGGTCCCACCCGAGCTCCTTCAGGGATTTCCTGTAGAAGTTAACAACGTCAACAATGGAAGCCGTGCCGGTAAATACAAGCCTCCCGACCTTTATACTGCCGGACTGATAGGTAAAGCTCTTGTTGTAGACGAGCTTGAACCCGGGGTATACAGGTATATCCCCGAAGACCTCCCTGTTTATCTCCTGCTTCTGTGTGGAAACGCCCACATCCTGCTGGGTCTGGGTCATGGCACAGGATACAAACATTAAAAACGGCACCAGCAAAAGCGTTCTCTTCATAATCCCCTCCAATCAGGTTATGGATAAAGGCTCAACAACCACTTTATACCTGATGCCCCTGAAAATCCGGGGCATCTCCTCAGACAGAATTTTAACACCTCTGATAAGGCTCTCCTCGCTGGATGCCCTGAGGAAGCTCAGGAACCTGTACCTCCCGGAGACCTTCGGTATGGGAGCAGGGGTCAGAGGGGGAACGCTGAAGAACTCACTTACCCTCTTCTTGAGATTTTGGAACTTAGCGTTCAACCTCTCAAAGCTCTTCTGCGATGGGAGCTGAAACTCAAGGAGAACCGGATAGGAGAACGGGGGGTAGTTGAAAATCTTCCTTGCTTCAATCTCACTCCTGTAGAAACCATCAAAGTCGTAGTTTACTGCATACCTTATCGATGGCAGTTCAACGTTAAAAGCCTGAACGATGGCGGCTCCATACCTAAACCTTCCAGCCCTTCCCGTTGTGTGAACTACCGTCTGGAAAATCCTCTCCGACCTCCTGAAATCAGGAGAGGAGAACTGAACGTCCGCCATCAGGATGGCAACAAGGGTCAGCTTCGGGAAGTTAAGCCCCTTTGAGATTACCTGAGTCCCGACGATGAGGTCATACTTCCCATCCTTTACATCCTTTATTAGCTTTACAGCCCTTCGGTGGTTCCTCACGGTATCGCTGTCAAACCTCACAATTTTCAAATGGGGGAAGATGATGCCAAGCTCCTCCTCAACCCTCTCCGTTCCGTAACCCTTGAACTCAAGCCTCGTCCCGCACTTTGGGCACCTGAACAGCGTTCTGTAGCTCCTCCCGCACACGTGGCACAGCATCAAATTCCTTGACTTGTGGTAGGTAAGGGGAACTGCGCAGCTTTCGCACTGGGGAACAAAGCCACAGCCCGGGCAGAAGGACGAGGAGAAGTAACCCCTTCTGTTTATGAAGAGCAGAACCTGTTCCCCCCTCTTTACGGTGTTCTCTATGGAGTCAAGGAGCTTTTTGGAGAATATGGAAACCCTCTCCTCCCTTTTAAGGTCAACAACCCTTATTATCGGAAGGGGATAGGAGGAAACCCTCTCCTTAAGCTCAAGTAGCCTGTACTCCCCCACCTTTGCCCTGTAGTAGCTCTCAACTGAGGGCGTTGCAGATACGAGAATGACGGGGCACCCCTCAACCTCTCCCCTCTTCACAGCCATATCCCTTGCGCTGTAGTAGGGCTTCTGCTGCTCCTTGTAGGATGGGTCCTGCTCCTCATCAACGACGATTAAACCGAGGTCTCTGAGCGGAAGCATGAGCGCCATCCTCGTTCCGAGGACAACCCTAACATCCCCCCTTGCAACCCTCAACCACGTTGAAACCCTCTCCCTCGTTGAAAGCCTGCTGTGGTAAACACCTATCTCCTTCCCGAAGTAGCTCTCAACCCTTGCCCTCAGTTCCGGGGTAAGGAGAAGCTCAGGGACGAGCAGGAGAACGCTTTTCCCCTTCCTGAACAGCTCGGCTGCCACCTTCAGGTATACCTCCATCTTTCCTGAGCCGGTAACCCCGTAGAGGAGAAAGGTCCCCCTGCCGGATGAGAGGATGCTCTCGTAAGCCCTCTTCTGTGAAGGGGTAAGCTCAACTGACCGGTTATCGGCAAGCTCCTGAGGCTTTACGGGAACCGGGACAACCTTTTCATATACCTCAACAACCCCCTTCTCCACGAGCCTCCTGATAACTCCCCTTGAAAATCCAAGTGAGATGGCATCTTTCAGCTCAATGTCCCCCTTCATGAGAAGCCCAAAAAGCTCCTTAGCCCTCTTCCCGTTCGGGGCTGAGGAACCGGTAAGCCTCAAGAACTTCCTCCTTGGAAGCTCCTCCTCTACAAGCCTCTCGTACCTCTCAACAACCCCTTTCAGGATAAGTGAGCCTACCACCCTGTAAACGGACGGGCCAACCCTTCTGGACAGGAGGGAGAGGGCAACCCCCTCCTTTCTCCCCGACAGGAGGTCAACAACCCTCCTCTCAGCTTCAGTCAACCTCCCCTTCCTGCCCGTCAACCTTACGTAGATGGACTCAAACCGGGTGAGCGATTTTGGAAGGAACGAGAAGAGCGTCTCACCGAGATTGGAGGCATACCTTTCAGCCATGAGCCTTGCAAGTTTTACCGTGCTCTCCGTAAAGAGGGGGAAATCATCGGGAACGTCGAAAACCTCCTTGAGGTTTTGCCTTGGATCTGCCGAAACCGAGACAACGATGCCCGTCCTTAGAAGGTCCCTCTTCCCGAAGGGAACAATTACCCTCTTGCCAATCCCTACCTTCCCCGTCAACCGTTCAGGAACCCTGTAGGCAAACACCCCCTTAACAGGTATGTCAACGGCAACGTCAATGACCATCAATCACCTTAATCTCTGTAAGGTCTATGTAGGTCATGTTGAACCTTGAGACCTCAACGTACCCGAGGATCTTTACCCTTTTTCCCATATACCTTTTAAGGTCAACCGTGTCAGAGTGGATAAACACGCAACCGCTATCGTCGCACAGCACAGGGTCTTCCGATGAGAAAGGGGGAAACTGGTCCTGGGGCCACTTCCTCTTCAGAACGCCCTCAACCTTAACGTAGTATCCCCAGAAGCCCTTTGGATGCTCGGCAAGCAGGCCTGCAGGATACCTGATGGTGTAGTCCTTTGTTGCAGGGGCACAGCTAAGGAATAACAGCGTTAATGATAGAGGAAACGCTCTTTTCAGAATACCTCTCAACGGCCACCTCTCTTGCAAAAGCTCCCATAGTTTTAATGTCCCTCCTGAGGAGCTCCTCAACTTTTGATGAAAGGTCTTTCCAGTCCTCGGGCTTAAAGATATACCCGAAACGCTCGTCAACTATCTCGTCCATGACCCCAACGGCCGATGCAACAACCGGAAGCCCGACGCTCATAAACTCAAGGAGAACCCTTGCTATCATCTCAGAACCCCTTGAGGGGACAACCCCTACGTCGATTGCGGAGATAATGTCCACTATATCAGCCCTCCTCTCCGTGATGAAGATGGTATCACCCACGCCGAGTCCCTCAGCAAGGGATTTGAGCTCCAATGCCTTTACCCCCTTCTCCTCACCAACGATCAACCCCCTCACATCAAACCCCTTCCTCCTCAAGTCTGAGAGGGCTTTAAGAAAAACGTCATGTCCTTTGACCCTGTCGAGCCTACCTATGACGCCAAGGAGAACGGAACTGCCGACACCGAGCTCCCCTCTCAACCTCTCCCTCCCCTCAGCTGAAAACCTGAACCTTTCCGTATCAACAACCCCGCTTATCACCACCGTTTTAACGCCTTCGATTACTCCCGATCTCAGCTTCTCCGATGAGAGTATGCATAGGTCAACGAACCTCTTGTGGAGCAACCTGTTGAAAATATTTTCCCTTATCCCCTTCTCCTCACCGTGAACCCTTACAACCCTGTACCCGAACAGGGGCTTCAGGAGTGAGCTGAAGAGAAGCTCATCCCCCCTTATCGTTATTACCGTCTCGGGCCTGTAACTCCTCAAAACCTCAAGGAGGGAGAGGAAGGAGCAGGGGACGGACAGAAACCCTTTCCTCGGGTCCTTTATGAAGAACCTCTCTATGTCAAGCTCCCTGCACGCCCTGTCGGCAGGGGAACCTTCAAGAACGGCGCATGCCCTCTCCCCCTTCAGGAGTTTTGCAACCTCAACACCGAAGTAGGTCAGGGCACTGTCCCACCTCTCATCAAGGACGATCAGCCTTCTCACGCTCAATCTCCCAGAGCTTCAGGTACTTCAGGAAGGAGTAGTAGGAAGCCATCACGCTCAGGATGAAACCCTCAAAGCCGTCAAGAAAGCCCATCTTTAGGATGTACCTCCTTATAAAGGAGCCAAACGGTGAGGTGAGGAGCTTGAGGAGGGAGAACCTCTTTCCCCTCTCAAACGCACCCTCTGCAAAGAGGGAGGAGTAAAGGTCTATCTTCCTTATGTGCGTTTTCACATCCGGGTACGAGTAGTGGAGCAGGTTCCCCTTCAGGTATCCTACTTTCCCATCAACCTTGAGGGATTCATGGACGGAATCCCCGACCCACCTGCACCTTTCCCTCCTTGCAAGTCTCAGGTGCCAGTCGGGATACCAGGCATGCCTTATCCACCTTCCGAGGTAGTTAGTCAGAACGTTGACGTAGTAGCCATCAACATCCCCCCTCAGGGCATCCCTGATGCTCCCCCTTAGCTCATCATTAACGACCTCATCATCATCTATGAAGAGAACCCATTCACATGAACACCTTGAAAGAAGGTAGTTCTTCTGGTTAACGAAGTTATCAAACCTCCTGAAGAAGACCTCTGCGCCGAACTCCCTCAGGATATCAAGCGTCCCGTCTTTCGAACCGGAGTCGACAGCGACAACCTCATCGGCAATACCCTTTACGCTCTCAAGGACTTTCCCTATGTGCCTTTCGGAGTTGAAGGTAAGCACCGCAACGGAAAGGCTCAAAGCACCTTCTCCTTCTTAAACCTTTCATAGATGGAAAACCCCACACCCGTTGAGAACGCTATGACCCTCCCAAGAACCGTGAAGATGTCCTTACCGAGGGAAACCCTCGGGATTTCATCGATTTCGGCGCGGTCGACAAATCCCTTCTTCGTCGTGAACACGAACCTGTAAACCCTCCTGGCAACTTCCCTGCTGAAGTCCGAGTAGTGTCCGAAGGGCCATGAGAACGTATCAACGCTTACGTTTAACCTCTCCTCTATCTTCTCCTTAGAGCCTCTGAGCTCCTCCTCAACCCTCCTCCTTGCCTCCCCTTCCCCCTCAAACACCCCGATGGAATCAAACCTTCTCCCAATCTCCCTCTTTAATTCTTCCTCCCACCCTCTTGACTTCGGGAAGTCCCTGCAAAAATCGATAAGCTCCTGCGAAGGGTAAAACCTCCTTACGTCAAGCTCGCTCCTCGTATCAAACAGGGGAAGACCAACAAACGGGTCCTTGCAGTAAAGCAGCACCGTCCAGTGAAAGTTTGAGCCGTTGAAGAAGCCCTTTACCTCATCCCTGAAGGGAAAGGAGAAGTGGTTTCC
>CAZIVU010000075.1:0-5607 GCA_964542865.1 uncultured bacterium
TTGCAATCTTAAGGGTCTGCAAGCCCCTTTACCTCCTCAAGGACTTCGTTAAAGCTCTTGTCTGTCGTATCTATGACAACGGCACCTTCAGGCACGACTAACGGAGCAAACTTCCTTGTCCGGTCAGATCTGTCCCTCTCCATGACCTCCCTCAGGATGTCCTCGTAGGAGACGTTAAATCCTTTCCTCTTAAGCTCCTCAAACCTTCTCCTTGCCCTTTCCTGCGGGGATGCCGTCAGGAATATCTTAAGCTCAGCGTCCGGGAATATGTAGCTTCCGGCGTCCCTTCCGTCAATAACTATCCTCTTCCCCTTCGATATCTCCCTTACTATCCTGACGACGATATCCCTGATGCCTTTAAACCTTGCAACCTTTGAGGCAAGCAGACCGGCTTCAGGTTCCCTTATCCTTTCGGTCAGGTCATCTCCGTTTACTATCACCCTCTCCCCTTTCATCTCAACGTTCAGGGAAGATGCGGCTTTCAGGACAGCACCCTCATCCTCAAGGTTAATTCCCATAAGGCTGCACGCTACCCCGATTGCTCTATAGATGGCTCCGGAGTCTATGTGGGTGAACCCGAGCTCCTTTGAGAGAGCTTTTGCAAGCGTGCTCTTTCCCGAACCTGCCGGGCCATCTATCGTTATCACGTTAACCTTCTTCAATTTCCTCAATCTCCCTCAGCACTTCGCTGTAGAGTTTTTCCAACCTCTCCGACACCTCAACCCTGTAGGCAGCACTTTCATATATGGACTTCACCCTTTCGGGCAGCCTTTCAAGGTTCCTCATGAAGTTCTCCCTTATCTCCATCAGGGAGGGCATCCTTGAAGCAAGCCTTCCGTTAACTATTACAGGTTTAAGGAGCTTTTCCCCTCCGAGCTCCTCGTCGTGGCAACCTATCACATCCCGGTCATCGAACCTGAAGACCTGCTTCCTTCCCGGGTACATCCTCTTCCCTGTGCTGGTCTTCATAACAGCTTTGCCACCAACTTCAACAAGCTTGTAAACAAAGTCTATGTAGGGGGAATCGGCAGATGTTCCAACCTTTGTCCCCACCCCAAAGATGTCAACAGGAGCCCCGCTTGAGAGTATCTCATCTATCAGGAACTCGTCAAGGCCCCCGCTCACAATTATCTTAACGTAATCAAGCCCGTTCTCATCAAGCATCTTCCTTGTCTCCTTTGAAAGCTCCACAACGTTTCCGCTGTCAAGCCTTACTCCCTTTAGCCTGAACCCTTTCCTCTCAAGCTCTTTCGCAACCTCAATGGCTTTCTCAACGCCCTTTACGGTGTCGTAGGTATCAACAAGCAGAACGGCTTTGTCCGGGAAAGTCCTTGCGTATGCCCTGAACGATTCCTCCTCCGTCTCGAAGCTCATTATGTAGGAGTGGGCAACTGTTCCAACTACGGGAATCCCGTAGATTTTCCCGGCAAGGACGTTTGATGTTGAGGAGAAGCCGCAGATGTAACAGCTCCTTGCAACCTTCAAACCTGCATCCACTCCGTGCGTCCTCCTCAAGGAGAAGTCTGAGAGGATTTTTCCCCTTGAGACCGAGTAGACCCTTGAAGCCTTCGTAGCGATGAGGGAGCTTATGTGAACCTGATTCATAACTGCCGTCTCAAGGAGCTGTGCCATGTATATGGGAGCTTCAACCCTTAAAACCGGCTCATCCTGAAAGAAGATCGTCCCCTCATCCATGCTGTAAAGGTTTCCCGTGAATTCAAAGTCCTTCAGGAAGTCGAGGAACCAGTCGGGAAAGACCTTAAGGGAGTGAAGGTAGTCTATCTCTTCCTTTTCGAACCTAAGGTTCATCAGGTAGTTGATAACATCTTCAAGCCCAGCATAGACAAGGTAGTTCCTCCTTTCGGGGAGCTTCCTCGTGAACAGCTCAAACGCAGCGATCTCCGTCTTTCCGTTATCTATGTAGGAGCACATCATCGTTAACTCGTAAAGGTCTGTTAGAAGCGGCGACACTCTCATCTTCTCCTCCTTACCCCGACTTTGTCGCAGTAAAGTTCAACGGGACACCTGCTACAGATAGGGGATACCGGGTGGCAGATGTTCTGTCCCAGAGCTACAAGGAGGTCGTTAAACTCTATCCAGTATTCCTCGGGAAGCTTTCTCCTCAAGGCAAACTCCGTATCATCCGGGTTCTTGGTTCTGACGTATCCGAGCCTGTTTGAAATTCTGTGAACGTGTGTATCAACGCATATCCCCGGTTTCCCGTACCCGAGCGTTACAACCAGATTTGCCGTTTTCCTCCCAACTCCCGGAAGCTTGAGGAGCTCATCGATTGTATCCGGAACCTTCCCACCGTAGTTTTCAACTAAAATCCTTGATATCTCCTTCAGGTTCTTTGCCTTTCTCCTGTAAAACCCTACGGGGTATATGAGCTTTTCAATATCCTCCTCGCTGAGGTTCAGGACTTCGTAGGGGGTTCCTGCCACCTCAAAGAGCCTCTTTGAAGCCTGAGCCGTAATGGTATCCTTAGTCCTCAGGCTCAGAACGGTTGAGATAAGAACTTTGAACGGATCCTTCTCGGCAGAGATGAGGGTTACTGCCGGTGTTTTCCAGCCCTTTGCTCTCTCCCTCAAAACCCTGATAACCTCGTGGATATCCTTATCCTTCAAATTCCTCCTCCACAAATCTGTTGAGGTTCAAAAGCTTTCCGATAAGCGCCTTGAAGTCATCAAGCCTCAGCATGTTTGGAGCGTCGGAGAGCGCCCTCTCAGGTTCGGGGTGAACCTCAAAGAAAAGCCCGTCAACCCCGACAGCAACCGCAGCTCTGGAAAGGTAGGGGACAAACTCCCTGTCCCCTCCGCTTGCCCTGCCTTTCCCTCCGGGTCTTTGAACGGAGTGGGTTGCATCAAATATGACCTTTACCCCGAAGCGCTCCATTATTGGAAGTGAACGGAAGTCAACGACGAGGTTGTTGTACCCAAACGTTGTTCCCCTCTCGGTGAGCATAATCTCGGAAGCCCTGCTCCTCCTTAACTTCTCAACAACGTTTTCCATATCCCAAGGAGCCATAAACTGCCCTTTCTTAACGTTTACCGTCTTTCCGGTCCTTGAAGCTGCAACGAGGAGGTCTGTCTGGCGACACAGGAATGCCGGTATCTGAACAACATCTACAACCTCCCCGACAGGTTCAGCCTGCCAGCTCTCATGGATATCCGTTGTTATTGGGAGTTTGAACTTCTCCTTCACCTCAGACAGGAGCGAAAGCCCCTTTTCAAGCCCCGGTCCCCTGTAGGAGTCTATGGAGCTCCTGTTTGCCTTGTCGAACGATGCTTTAAAGATGAAAGTGCTGTCACTGTAAGTATCCTGGAGCTCCCTCACCGCCTTTGCGGTCTCAAAGAGGGTATCCCTGTCCTCAATCACGCACGGTCCGGCTATAACGATCACCTCCCCTCCTTTAACCCCGTTATCTCCTTCAGCATTTCAACCTCCTTTTCCGTCAGCTCCCTGAACCTTCCCCTCGGAAGGTCACCGAGCTTTATGGGACCTATGGCAATCCTTTTCAGTTTCATCACGGGGTGTTTGAGCCTCTCAAAGAACCTCCTTATTATCCTGTTCCTTCCAACGTCTATCGTTATCCGGATGTAGGTGTTCCTTCCTGTCCTGCTCTTTCCGACAATCTTGAAGGAGAGGGGCTTGAAGAAACCATCCTCAAGCTTCACTCCCCTTTTCATCTTCTCTATCTCCTTTTCCGTCAGCGTTCCCCTTACCTTCACCATGTAAACCTTCGGGATGTGGTATTTAGGGTGCATCAACCTTTCGGCAAGCTCCCCGTCGTTTGTCATGAGGAGCAAACCCTCGCTGTTGTAATCGAGCCTTCCAACGGGGAACACCCTGACGGGGTAGTTCCTGAAGTAGTCGCCGACAGTAACCCTTCTGTCTCCTTTCTCCTTCTCCATCGCCGTCAGGACGGCTTGAGGCTTGTTGAACATAATGTAGACAAACTTCTTCGGAAGTCTGACCCTTTCACCGTCAACCCTGATGACATCCCTTGTTGGGTCAACCTCAATCGACGGTTTCAGCACCTCCACACCGTTAACCGTAACCCTTCCCTGCCTCACTATCTCCTCAACCTTTCTCCTTGCTCCGAAGCCTGCATAGGACAAAAACCTGTTTAACCTCATCTTTTTTCCTAAATTAAGGTTTTGAGGATTTTAATATAATCGCTGAGAGGAGAATATGGAAAACCTGCTCGAAAGGATTGACCACTCAAGGCTAAAACCCACGGTAACGGAGATTGATGTCATAGATGCGGCAAAGGCGACGATGAAGTATAACTTCGCCTCCCTCTGTGTGCTTCCAAAACACGTGCCGGTTGCCGCGTCAGTACTGCCTTCAAGCAGGCTCTGTGCCGTAATTGCATTCCCCCTTTCCGGTGTGGACACTGACGGGAAGCTCTACCAGATTGAGAGGGCGATGAGCTGTGGAGCAGGCCAGTTTGACGTTGTTGTGGATATAGGTGCTGTAAAGGAGGGAAACTTTAAGAGGGTTGACGATGAGCTTTTCAGGATAAGGAGGGAAACGGAGGGGTTCACCATAAAGCTCATACTTGAATGCTGCTACCTCACCGACGGTGAGAAGAGGCAGCTCTGCGAGATTGCAATTGAGAACGGCTGGGACTACGTAAAAACGTCAACGGGTTTTGGGCTTTACGGGGCAAAGCTTGAAGACGTAAAGCTTTTGAGGGAGTGTTCAAAGGGAAGGATCGGTATAAAAGCTGCAGGAGGGATAAGAACGGTAAAGGATGCAAGGATGTTCATTGATGCCGGGGCTGACAGGATAGGAACGAGTTCTGGAGAAAAGATAGCGGATGAGTACCTGCATAGTAGGGAAGTTTGAAAGCTTTCACAGAGGCCATCAGCTCCTCATCGAAAGGGCAAAGCAGTTTGGAGAGGATGTTAAGCTGATATCCATATGGCTTCCGTTCAACCTTAAGGAATACGTTCCCCTTTTCAGCGAGGAGGAGAGGAAGGAGCTCTCAAGGGCGTTCGGGGTAGAGCTCAGGAATATCGCCTTTGAGAAGGTCAGGGATATGAGCCCGGAGGAGTTCTTCAAGCTCCTGAAGAGGCTCGGGTGCAGGAGGATTGTAGCCGGGGAGGACTGGAGGTTCGGGAAGGGAAGGGGCGGTGATATATCAACGGCGATGAAGCTTGGCAGGGCTTACTCCATAGATGTTGTTCCTGTAAAGCCCATCCTTGTTGGGGGGAGGAAAATCGGAACATCACAGATAAGGAAACTCCTCACAGAGGGGAGGGTTGAGGAAGCAAACTCGCTCTTGGGTTTTAACTACTTCTGCCTTGGCTCCCCTGAAAAGGGAAGGGGAGTGGGAAGGAAGATAGGCTATCCAACGATTAACGTATCCTGCAGGAAGAAACTTATACTGAAGCCGGGTGTTTACAAGGTTAAGGTAAACTGGGATGGCGTGGTGAAGGTTGGCGTTGCCAACTTTGGTACAAGGCCAACATTTAAGCTTGGAGAGGAGAAGGTTCTTGAGGTTCACATTCCGGGAGAGAAGGTGGAGTGTCTGAACTGCGGAAGGATCAGGGTTGAGTTTCTCAAGTTCATAAGGGAGGAGAGGAGATTTGAGTCCGT
>CAZIVU010000076.1:0-5581 GCA_964542865.1 uncultured bacterium
CAGACAGCATAAATTTATATTGCCATGAGGGACAGGATAGTTATAAAGGGAGCAAGGCAGCATAATCTAAAGAACATCGACGTTGAGATTCCCAAGAACAGCCTCGTTATCATCACAGGCCTTTCAGGTTCCGGAAAATCCTCGCTTGCGTTTGATACCCTTTACGCTGAGGGGCAGAGGAGGTACGTTGAATCCCTTTCATCCTACGCGAGGCAGTTCCTCCAGCTCATGGAGAAGCCGGACGTTGACCTCATCGAGGGGCTTTCGCCGTCAATATCCATTGAGCAGAAAACGGTCTCAAAAAATCCAAGGTCAACGGTTGGGACGACAACAGAGATTCACGACTACCTCAGAGTCCTGTTTGCAAGGGTAGGGACGCCTTACTGTCCGAACTGCAACGTCCCCATAAGGCCCCAGACCGTTCAGGAGATTGTTGACAGGGTTCTCCTTAAGGGGGAAAGGAGGGTAATGGTTATCTCCCCCGTTGTGAGGGAGCAGAAGGGTGAGCACAGGAAGCTCCTTGAGAGGATACTCAAGCAGGGGTTCAGAAGGGTCAGGGTTGACGGGAAGGTTTACAGGGTTGAGGAGGCACTGAACCTTAAGCTTGAGAAGAAGGTTAAACACTCCGTTGACATAGTCGTTGACAGGCTTGTTGTATCTGAGGAGGAGAGGGTAAGGCTTTCAGATTCCGTTGAGGTTGCAACCTCCCTCTCTGAGGGTCTTGTCATCATCAGGGACTACGATTCCGAAGAGGAGGAGCTTTTCAGCACGAAAGGAGCCTGCCCGGTGTGCGGGTTCAGCTTCAGAGAGATATCCCCGAGGCTTTTCTCATTTAACAGCCCCCTCGGTGCGTGCAGCGAGTGCGGGGGGCTTGGCTTCTCGCTCCGGGTTGACCCTGACCTCCTCATAGACTGGAACCTTCCGGTTACGGAGTCGATTGAGCTCCTTGAAAGGGCAAAGTTTGAGTACCTCAGGGACATGCTTGAGACAGCCTGCGATTACCTCGGGATACCCTACGACAAGCCCATAGGGGAGATAGACGGGGAAGACCTTGATCTCATCCTCTACGCTCCAAAGGGGGTTTTAAGGGTTTACAACACGGTCTCCTGGAGGAGGGGGAAGTACAGACCCTACTACTTTGAGGGGATAATAACCCACCTTGAGAGGAGGTACAGGGAGTCCGAGTCCGAGAAGGTGAGGGATTACATTGAGCCCTACCTGAGGGAGGTAAAGTGCAGCTCCTGTAATGGGAAGAGGCTTAACAGGGAGGCTCTCTCTGTAAAGATTGAGGGGCTTGACATAGCCGACGTTGAGATGATGGACATAGGCAGGTGCTACTCCTTCTTTGAGAACCTGAGGTTTGATGGGAGGAGGGCAAGGATAGCTGAGAGGGTTTTGAGGGAGATAAGGAGCAGGCTGAAGTTCCTCATTGACGTTGGCCTTGACTACATCACGCTGGACAGGAGGACAGGAACGCTCTCGGGAGGCGAGTCCCAGAGGATAAGGCTGGCAACACAGATAGGTTCAAAGCTGACAGGGGTTCTCTACGTTCTCGATGAGCCGAGCATCGGGCTCCACCAGAGGGACAACAGGAGGCTCATCGCAACGCTGAAGGAGCTGAGAGACCTCGGAAACACGGTAATAGTCGTTGAGCACGATACGGAGACGATAGAGAGCGGGGACTACGTCATAGATATGGGTCCCGGTGCCGGTGTTCACGGAGGGGAGATCGTTGCCTGCGGGACGCCCGAGGAGATAAGGGAAAGCGAAAGCTCCATAACCGGGATGTACCTTTCCGGAAAGCTGAGCATAGACGTTCCGGATTTGAGGAGGAAGCCGGACGGGAGATGGCTCAGGGTTATCGGCGCAGGGGAGAACAACCTGAAGAATATAGACGTTGAGTTTCCCATAGGGCTTTTTACCTGCGTTACCGGCGTTTCCGGTTCCGGGAAGTCAACGCTCGTCAACGAAATCCTCTACAAAGCCCTCATGAAGGAGGTTTACGGTTCGAAGCTCGTTCCCGGAAAGCATGAGAGGATTGAGGGGGTTGAGTTCATAGACAAGGTTGTAAACGTTGACCAGTCTCCCATTGGGAGAACGCCGAGGTCCAACCCTGCAACCTACGTTGACCTTTTCACCCACATAAGGGACCTCTTCGCCGCAACGCCTGAAGCAAGGGCAAGGGGATACAGGAAGGGAAGGTTTTCGTTCAACGTCCCCGGTGGAAGGTGTGAGGCTTGCAGGGGAGACGGCGTTGTCAGGGTTGAGATGCACTTTCTTCCGGACGTTTACGTCACCTGTGACGTCTGTGGAGGGAAGAGGTACAACAGGGAAACCCTTGAGATAACCTACAAGGGTAAGAACATATATGAAGTCCTTGAGATGACCGTTGAGGAGGCGCTCGATTTCTTCAGAAACCACCCTCAAATTGTGAGGAAGCTCAAAACGCTTTACGATGTCGGGCTTGGCTACATAAAGCTTGGACAGCCTGCAACGACCCTCTCCGGAGGGGAGGCACAGAGGATTAAGCTTGCAAAGGAGCTTTCAAAGAGGGCGACCGGGAGGACGCTCTACATACTCGATGAGCCGACAACTGGGCTCCACATCCACGACGTTAGGAAGCTCGTAGAGGTTTTAAACAGGCTCGTTGAGATGGGGAATACGGTTATCGTCATAGAGCACAACCTTGACCTTGTGAAGTGCGCCGACTGGATAGTTGACCTTGGACCTGAAGGCGGAGATAAGGGTGGGGAGGTTGTGGCTTCAGGAAGCCCCGAGCAGGTTGCACAGACGGATACGTGGACGGGCAGATACCTGAGGGAAGTTCTCTATGGAAAGGCTGGTGTTTGCAGGGATTGATGTGGGGGGTAGCAGGAACACGCACCTCTGGTTGGCTTTCAAAAACGGTGTGAGCTTGAGCTTTGAGAGGGTTAACTTTTCAGGGGGCATAGAGGGGATGGTATCTTCACTTTTAAGTTATCACGTTGTCTCCTGCGCCATAGATGCTCCCCTCTCCTACGACATCGCCTCAGAGACCGGGGACAGGTCATCGGACAGGAAGCTCAGGAGGCTGCTTGAGGAGAAGGGGATAAACCCGAACATCGTGATGCCCCTTAACTCCATGATGGCGGTTCCCCTCAGGGGGCAGGTGATATCGAAGGTTTTAAGGGGGTTTGTCGGGGCGCTCATTGAGACGCACCCCACGGCTTCTCTGCGGCTCATGGGGATAGAGGATGATTACAAGGGAAGGGAGATTGGGAGGGAGCTTCTTCAAAGGTTTAAGAGGAAAGCTGAAAGCTTATCAGGGCTTGAAGTGAGGGGACTGGATGAGGTAAAGTCTGACGGAGACCTTGACGCCGCCGTTTGCTCCCTTACGGCGTTCCTCTTCACGGAAGACTGCTCAAAACTTAAAAGGCTTACCGATTACAGCAACCACGAGATAGGATATGCTCCTTTCTACGTTATAGGGGGTTGAATTGAAGGTTCTTCTCATCATTCTCATGCTCCTCTCAAACGGCTTTTCGGAGGAGTTCACGCTTAAAGGCTCTCTCTTCTACCCCGGTTCCCTCAACGTTATTCACGGGAAGGGACTTGAGAGGGGGCACAGCTACAGGGTTCTGGTAAAGGTCGGCGGGAGGTGGTTTGGCTTCCCCGAGAGGGCGGAGTTTGAAAGTCAGGATATGCTCTTTGCAATCCCCATAACCTCTGAGAAGAAAGTCTTGCTTGCCGTGATAAAGGACGGGACCAGAACCGTTTTCAGAAAGGTTCTGAAGTTGAAAGGGAGAAGGTTCAGGGTTTCTCGAATAAGGGTTCCAAGGAGATACCTCTTCCCGCCGAAAAAGGTTCTGGGAAGGATAAGGAGGGAGAACCGGCTCTTGAGGAGGACGTTTAAAACTGTAACGGAGAGGAAGTTCAAGTCCCTGAAGTTCATCTACCCCGTAAGCCACCCTGAAGTCTCAACGCCGTTTGGTGCCGTGAGGATAATGAACGGGAAGAAGAGGAGCATACACCGGGGAGTTGACTTCAGGGCAAAGAGGGGAGAACCTGTTTTCGCATCGCTTTCCGGAAGGGTTGTCGTGGCGAGGGAGCTTTACTACACGGGCAAAACGGTCATTATCGACCACGGGCTTGGCCTTTACACGCTCTACGCTCACCTTAGCAGGATTGAGGTAAGGGAGGGGCAGATGGTTAAAAGGGGAAGGGAGATAGGGAGAGTCGGTTCAACGGGAAGGTCAACGGGACCACACCTTCACTTTGGTGTTTACCTTGACGACGTTACAGTTGACCCCATCCTTGCCATGGGGATTTGAAGTGCCTTCGGAGAAGAAAGCTTTAGGGCTTCTTGATGCCGTTTCCATAGGCGTTGGCGGGATGATAGGAGCCGGGATATTCTCCATCCTCGGCTACGCCGTTAAGATGGCTGGAAGCTTTGCCATTCTCTCTTTCCTCCTTGCGGGGCTTGTCGCTCTCCTTTCAGCTTACTCCTATGCAAAGCTCAGCGTCAGGTACCCTTCCCCCGGGGGTGCCGTTGACTTCCTGATAAAGGGTTTCGGGGATGGAGTTATCAGCGGGGGACTTAACTTCCTCCTGTGGATTGGTTACGTCTTTGCCATTGCCCTCTACGCAAAGGCTTTCGGGGGTTATGCATCTGCACTTTTCCCCAAGTTGGGGGCAACAACCCTTGCAGTGGGGGTAATCCTGCTTTTTACGGCAGTCAACGTTGCAGGGGCGAAGGTCGTTGGAAGGTCTGAGGTCGGAATAGTTGCCGTAAAGGTTTTTATCCTCCTCTTCTTTGCACTCATAGGGATTACAACGCTTGATACCTCAAAGTTCTCAGTTTCCGTTCCTCCCTCAAGCATCCTCTTCGCGTCGGGGCTTGTCTTCATATCCTACGAGGGGTTCGGGATAATCGCCAACACGGCGGGGGACATAAGTGACCCGGACAGGAACCTTCCGAGGGCTTTCTACACAAGCGTCATATTCGTTATTTTCATTTACGTCCTCGTCTGCGTTGCGCTTGTCGGGAACCTCTCCTACAGCGAAATCGTGAGGGCAAAGGAGTACGCGCTTGCTGCCGCAGCAGAGCCGATACTCGGAAGGTTTGGCTTTGACATCATGGCTATTGCCGCCCTCTTCTCAACCTCATCTGCCATAAATGCAACGATGTACGGAGGGGTTAACGTCAGCTACATGGTTGCAAGGTACGGTCAGATGCCCAAAGCTTTTGAGAAGCAGATAAAGGGGAGGAACGTTGAGGGGGTGCTCCTTACGTCAGCGGCTGTGGTTCTCCTCGTCCTGTTCTTCAACCTTGACAGCGTTGCCATGATGGGGAGCATGATATTCTTAGTAATCTACGGTTCTGTAAGCCTTGCCCACATGAGGCTTTACAGGGAAACGGGGGCAAACCCGAAGGTGATACTGCTCTCGCTGTTATCCTGTCTGTTTGTCCTTGCCGTTCTTGTCTACTACGAGATGCTGAACTCCCCCTTCACGCTTAAGGCTTTCCTCTTCGTCCTTGCCTACTCGTTTATAGGGGAGTGGAGCTACAGGCTCTACTCGGGAAGGAGGATAAGGGGACACT
>CAZIVU010000077.1:0-5581 GCA_964542865.1 uncultured bacterium
CAAAGGTCTCAATAACCGGAGGAAGGCCAAGCTCTGAGAACTCAGGAATCTCATAGGGTATCAGCCTGAAAGAAGCTGCAAGCGTTGACCTCTGGAAGTAGGCGTTTCCCCTGAACCTTGCAAGACCCTCAATGCCGAAGGAGAAGTCAAGCTCAAGGTTCTCCTCAAGCCTCTTCTTCTGAATATCTGTGAGAACGCTGTAAATTAGCCTTTTTGTCTCCGTAGGGTCGAGTATCCCGTACTCCTCAAGCGGAAAAAGGTCACCGTAAACCCTTATCCTCGGGGCACTTCCCGGAGAGATGTGAAGGTCCGAGGCGTTCCTCTCAACAACTTCCCTCAGAAGCTCAACAATACTCAAAGCCATAGCATCTCCTTTAATAAAATTATATCAAATAAAAACACCAAAAAAGATTAAGCCAACAGCAATCCTGTAGATGCCGAACGGTATGAACGTGTGGCTCTTTATAAACCTTAAAAGCCACTTTACGGAGATGTAAGCCGATACGAAAGCCGTGACAAACCCAACGGCAAGGGCGAAACCATTGTTAAAATTTATGGCACTGAAGTTCTTCAAAGTTTCAAACCCCGTTGCGGCAAACATCGTCGGGATGGCGAGGAGGAATGAGAACTCGGTTGCAGCAACCCTGTTCATCCCGAGGAGCATGCCCCCAATTATCGTCACCCCCGACCTCGAGGTCCCGGGAACCATTGCAAGGGACTGAACAATCCCGATAAGGATTGCTCTTGTGTAGCTGATCCTCTCTGGCTCCGAGATGGGATGCTCCTCCCTTTTGTAGAAAAGCTCAACGGCTATGAATACAAGCCCCCAGACGATAAGGGCTGAACTAACGACAAGAGGGGAAAAGAGCTCCTCGACAACCCTGTGAAGGAGCAGGCCTAAAACACCGGTAGGTATGAATGCCGCTATAATCTTCTTCCAGAGGAGGAGATCCTTTGAAAGCTTCTCATAGTATATTGCAACCACCGAGAGTATTGCTCCAAGCTGAATCGCTATCTCAAACGTCTTCTGAAAGGCCGTCTGCTTCATCCCGAGGAGGAATGAGGAGAGGATAAGGTGTCCTGTTGACGAGACGGGAAGGAACTCGGTAATGCCCTCAACGATGCCAAGAACTACCGACTGAAATAGAGTCATCTACTCCCCCTTAAAGTGGTCAAACCCGCAAACCTGCACAGGTTCACCGTCAATGAATATGCCCTCACCTGCCTTTAAAACTCCGACTACCTCAAAACCATCCCTCTCGAACCTGTCCATCAGCCTCTCGGGAAAGGTGAAGAGAAGCTCATAATCCTCACCACCGTAAAGGGCAAACTCAAAGGCATCGGGAACCCTCTCAAGCCTTTCCGAGATGGGAACCCTCTCGCTGAAGATCTCAGCACGGAGGCTACTGCTTCTCGTTATGGTGGAAAGGTTAAAGAGAAAACCGTCGCTTACGTCCGTGCAGCACCTGACCCCGGAGTTTAAAAGGTATATGCCCTCCTCAACTCTCGGGGTAGGGTTGAGGAACCTTTCAATGAAGTAACCCTCATCCTCAACCTCCATCCTCCCCTCAAGGACTTCAAGCCCTGCCTTTGCATCCCCCAAACTCCCCGTTACGGCAATGAGGTCACCGGGAGAGGCGTTCCTCCTCAACATGAAACCGCTCGAACTTCCTGTAAGGGAAAGCGTTAAGAATTCAGACGGTGCCCTGACGGTATCCCCTCCCACAACGGATACCCTGTACTCCGATGCACACGATGAGAGGCCATCGTAGATCCCCTCAACGTCCTTAAGGGAGTAATCCTTCCTCAATCCAAGGTTAACAACGGCAAAGTCCGGGGAACCTCCCATAGATGCCAGATCGCTAAGGGAGATGGAGAGAAGCTTCCTCCCGATGTAGGTGTAGAGGTTATCAACCTTCTTCTTCCACGAACTCCTGTAGTGCGTTCCCTCCACAAGGGCATCCGTTGTAACTACGGTGTACCTTTCTCCATTCCTTATTACCGCAGCGTCATCCCCTCCCGAAACAAGGACATTACTTCCCATGTAGGAGATCCTCTTCAGGAGGTCGTCTATGAGCTCAAACTCCCCCATCAGACAATCCTGCAGCTTTCGGTATCGCACTTGTAGAGGTTCTCAAGCCTGAAATGCTCAACACCCGGCGCTATAACCTCACCCTTTGACCCGTACCTGAAAACGGTTATCCCCTTTAACTTCAGTTCAAAGCCCATCAGGAAAACCTTTCTGACATCTTCAACGGTTGCATCCCTCCTCAGGTTTACCGTCTTGGAAACGGAGTTATCAACGTGCCTCTGGAAAACCGCCTGAACCCTGACATGCCACTCGGGGTCTATGTCAAGAGCTGTAACGAAAAGCCTCTTTATATCCTCAGGTATGCCCTTGATGTTCTGAATGCTTCCCGTCTTCAGAGCCTCCTCCATCTGGGCTTCGGTTAGCTCCCCGGCATACTTGAGGAAAAGGGGATTAACCTCAACGAACTCCCTCCCTCCAAGGATGTGTTTTTTAACGTAAGCTATTGCAAAGATCGGCTCAATGCTCGGAGACGTCCCGGCTATCATGCTTATCGTTCCGGTCGGAGCAATGCTTGTCCTTGCAGCGTTCCTTACCGGCTTTCCCCTGTATACGCTCCTATCGATATTGGGGAAAGAACCCCTCTCCTCGGCAAGCTTACAGGAAGCCCTGTAAGCCTCCCTCTCTATGAAGGACATTATCTCGTCGCCAACCTCAAGCGCCCTCTTGCTGTTGTAGGGAACCTTCATCATTATGAGGCACTCTGCAAACCCCATAACCCCGAGCCCTATCTTCCTGTTTGACCTTGTCATAAAAGCTATCTCTTCCTTCGGAAACTTGTTAACCTCAATAACGTCATCCAAAAAGCGAACACCTAACCACACAAGCTCCTTTAACTTCTCCCAGTTTATCTTCCCTCCCTCAACGACCCTGCTGAGGTTTATTGAACCGAGGTTACACGACTCATAGGGAAGGAGGGGAACCTCCCCGCAGGGATTTGTCGCCTCAATCCTTCCAACTTCGGGGGTTGGGTTCTTCCTGTTAACCTCATCTATGTATATGATTCCCGGGTCTCCGCTGTCCCAGGCAGATTCACATATCAGGTCAAAGAGCTTTCCCGCATCCTTCCTTTCCCACACCTTTCCATCCCGGGGATTAACGAGGTCTATCGTCCCTCCCGAGAGGGCTTTCTCAAAGAACTCATCCGTGGCAGCCACCGATATGTTGAAGTTGAGAAAGCTCTTCTTGTCCCTCTTGCACGTTATGAACTCCTCAATGTCGGGGTGGTTTACGCTCAAAACCCCCATGTTCGCACCCCTTCTCTTCCCACCCTGCTTTATCGACTCTGTTGCACAGTTGAAGGCTTTCATGAAGGAAACAGGACCTGAAGCCTTACCGTTTGTCGATCTGACTATATCCCCCTTTGCCCTCAGGTGGGAAAAGGAAAAGCCCGTTCCGCCCCCCGTTTTCTGAATTACAGCCATGTCCTTTACGGACTGGAATATATCCTCCATCGAATCCTCAACGGGAAGGACAAAGCAGGCAGAAAGCTGACCCAACTCCGTTCCCGCGTTCATGAGCGTTGGCGAATTTGGCAGGAACTCAAGGGAGGATATTGCTCTGTAGAACTTCTCCTCCCAGTACTCAGCATCGGATGCCTTACCGTACCTGATCTCTGCCATCGCTACGCTTTTTGCAACCCTCCTGAAGAGGTCATCGGGATTTTCCCCGGGTCTGAGGTAGCGCGCCTTGAGTATCTCCATAGCGGTGCTTGAAAGCATAAGCATCCCCACATCGAATTCCCCTAATTTTATAAAACAACTCTGAAATATGTAAATCAGACGTTAAACCTGAAGTGGATTATATCCCCATCTTCAACCACGTAGTCCTTCCCCTCAAGCCTCATGAGACCTTTTTCCCTGCAGCTCTGAATGGAACCTTCCCTTATTAGGTCTTCATACTTTATAACCTCAGCCCTTATAAAACCCCTCTGCATATCCGAGTGGATCTTTCCGGCAGCCTCCGGTGCCGTTGCACCCCTCCTTACAGTCCACGCCCTTACCTCGGGCTCACCTGCCGTGAAGAAGGTAACAAGCTCAAGGAGACGGTAGCCCTCCCTTATAACGGAGTTAAGGGAAGGTTCCTCGAGCCCTAACTCCTCTAAGAACTCCTCCCTCTCCTCACCGGGAAGCTCCGAAAGCTCAGCCTCAATCCTTGCAGAAACCTTAACAACCGGAGAACCCTCAGATGATGCGAACTCCTTAAGCTTTTGAACGTGAACGTTGTCGGAGCCAAGGCTTTCCTCATCAACGTTTGCTATGTACATTACCGGCTTTGCCGTCAGGAGTTGAAGCTCCCTCACCACCCTCATTGACGCATCATCCAAGGATGATAGGTAGGGGTAAACCCTTTTCCCTTCCTGAAGTATCGACATGAGCTTTTCTAAAGCTTCAACCTCAACCCTTGCAGCTTTACTCCCCGACTTTGCCTGCTTTGAGACCTTCTGAAGCCTCCTCTCAACAGACTCAATATCCTTCAAGATCAGCTCTATGTTTACCGTTTCAACATCCCTTAAAGGGTCAACCTCCCCTTCAACGTGAACAACGTTCGGGTCCTCGAAGCACCTTACAACGTGTGCAATCGCATCAACCCCCCTTATATTGGCAAGGAACTGGTTGCCCAAGCCCTCCCCCTTGCTCGCACCCTTTACGAGCCCCGCTATGTCAACAAACTCGATCGTTGTCGGGACAAGCCTTTTGGGCTTTACCACATCCGCGATCCTCTGCAGCCTTCTGTCGGGAACCTCAACAACCCCCACGTTGGGATCGATTGTGCAGAAAGGGTAGTTCGCCGACTCAGCCTTTGAAGAGCTCGTAAGAGCGTTGAAAATTGTGGATTTCCCGACGTTCGGAAGGCCAACGATACCGCACTTAAAACCCATTAAATCCTCCGGTTTACATAGTGAAAGCGATGTATAATTTAAATTTGGCAGGAACTTTTGCAAACTACACCAAGGAGGTAGATTGATAAAGGTTGCACTTGAGGTAAAGCCTGAGGACTTCTACACAATTGTCGGACACCATGAGGAGAACCTGAGGAAGCTCTCAAAGCTCCTCGGGGTCAAGCTCGGCTCAAGGGGAAACGAGATAATGATAACGGGAAGGGAGGAGGATGAGGAGAAGGCAAGGCAGTTCTTCAAGAAGCTTGAGAAGCTGGTAAAGTCGGGACACCGCCTCACAGATGAGGATGTGGACATGTACATGACTCAGCTAAAGGGAAGGGGAGGAATTGTTGAAAGCCCGACCACCATACTGACAACCTACAACGGCAAGAGGATAACTGCCAAAACCCCAACCCAGAAAGATTACATAAGGGCAATAAGGGAAAATGACATAGTCTTTGGCGTTGGTCCTGCCGGAACGGGGAAAACATACATAGCGGTTGCAGCAGCAGTTGCCGCCTTCAAGAGCGGAAAGGTCAACAGGCTTGTTCTGACAAGGCCAGCCGTTGAGGCAGGTGAGAAGCTCGGTTTCCTCCCGGGAACGCTTCAGG
>CAZIVU010000078.1:0-4341 GCA_964542865.1 uncultured bacterium
ATACCGATGGACCACGGCGTTTCCATGGGTCCCATTGAGGGGATAATTAACATCAGGGATACGATTGACAGGATTGCAAATGGAGGGGCAAACGCGATAATCATCCACAAGGGGCTTGTGAGACACGGACACAGGAGGCACGGGAAGGATGTTGGCCTTATCGTTCACCTTTCGGCAAGCACATCACTCTCCCCGAAGCCAAACTCAAAGGTTCTGGTATGCAGCGTTGAGGAGGCTATAAAGTTAGGTGCCGATGGGGTTTCCGTCCACGTAAACCTCGGCGATATAAATGAGGACAGGATGCTTGCGGATTTCGGGAAGGTTTCCGAAAGGTGCCTTGAGTGGGGAATGCCCCTCATAGCGATGATGTACGCAAGGGGAGAGCAGATTGAGGACCCTTACGACCCGGACACGGTTGCCCACTGCGCAAGGGTTGCTGCTGAGCTCGGCGCAGATATCGTCAAGGTTGCCTACACTGGGGATTCAGACTCCTTCAGGAAGGTCGTTGAGGGTTGCCCGATTCCCGTTGTTATTGCCGGGGGTCCCAAGATGGGGAACGATGAGGAGATTCTCCAGATGGTTGAGGGTGCCATGAGAGCCGGTGCCGCCGGCGTTTCAATAGGGAGAAACGCCTTCCAGCACGAAGACCCTGAGAGGATAGTAAGGGCGATAACGGCAATCGTTCAGGAAGGCAAGAGCGCAAAGGAGACTTTTGAGTATCTGAAGGCTTAACCATCCTCTTAGGAGAGTAAAGCACCCCCCTAAATCCCCCCTCGTAGGGGGGAAATAAAGGGGGGTAAAGGAGGATTGATTGCTCACGGAAGCGGTCATTGAAAAGGTTGTTGAGGGGAAAAGGCTCACCGAAGAGGATGCCCTCTACCTTTTGAGGGAGGCTGACCTCATATCCCTCGGGAAGATTGCAAACCTCGTAAGGAACAGGAAACACCCTGAAAGGGTTGTCACGTTCGTGATTGACAGGAACATAAACTACACCAACATCTGCTCGTGCAGGTGCCGTTTCTGTGCCTTCTACAGGGAGAAGGGAGACAGGGATGCCTACGTCTTGGACTACAATACCCTGAGGAGGAAGATTGAAGAAACCGTCGAGTTAGGGGGAACGGCGATACTGATTCAGGGGGGACTCAACCCGGAGCTTAAGATCGACTACTACGAGTCCCTTTTAAGGTTCATAAAGGAGAGCTTCCCCTCCATCCACGTTCACGGCTTTTCGGCTCCGGAAGTTGTTCACATTGCAAACGTCTCAAACCTGACCGTTGAGGAGGTCATAGAAAGGTTGAAAGCGGCAGGGCTTGGCTCAATCCCCGGGGGAGGAGCCGAGATACTCGTTGACAGGGTAAGGCAGGTCATATCCCCGAGAAAGGTATCAACATCGGAGTGGCTCTACGTTCACGAGACCGCCCACAGGCTCGGCTTGAGAACAACGGCAACGATGATGTTCGGGAGCGTGGATACCGATGAGGACATCGTTGAACACCTTTCCGCAGTGAGGGAGCTTCAGGACAGAACCGGAGGCTTCACGGCGTTTATCCCCTGGAGCTACCAGCCGGACAACACGGAGCTCGGGGAAATGGTAAGGGATAAGGCTTCGGGTGAGAGGTACCTGAGGGTGCTGTCCGTGTCAAGGGTTTTCCTTGACAACTTCGACAACGTGCAGGCTTCATGGGTCACTCAGGGTGGAAAGCTTGCTCAGGTTGCCCTGAAGTTTGGAGCAAACGACTTCGGTTCCCTGATGATTGAAGAGAACGTGGTTGCGGCTGCCGGCGTCAGGTTCAGGATGCCCCTTGAGGAGATTGTAAGGCTCATAAGGGATGCCGGCTTCCAGCCCGTCCAGAGGACAACCCTCTACGAGAAGGTAAGGGAGTTTTAGACCTACTGCTTCTTCAGGTACTCATCAACCCTCTTTATTGAGCAGAGCTTGCCGCACATCGTACAGGTCTTCTCGTCCTCCTGAGGAACCCTTTCACTCCTGTACTTCCTTGCAATCTCAGGGTCTATGGCAAGTGCAAACTGCTTTTCCCAGTCAAGGCTCTCCCTTGCCATCGCCATCTCTATATCCCACTTCATAGCATCGGGAATCCCCTTCACGATATCGGCAGCATGCCCTGCAATCCTCGTTGCTATGACCCCGACCTTCACATCTTCAACGTCCGGAAGCGCAAGGTGCTCGGCTGGCGTCAGGTAGCAGAGGAAATCAGCTCCAGCCTTTGCCGCTATGGCTCCCCCTATCGCTCCCGTTATGTGGTCGTACCCGGGGGCGATGTCCGTTACTATGGGACCCAGAACGTAGAACGGTGCCTCGTGGCAGAGCCTCTTCTGAATCACCATGTTCGTCTCTATCTGGTCAAGGGGAACGTGTCCGGGACCCTCAACCATCACCTGAACGTCCGCCTCCCTTGCCCTGTCAACAAGCTCACCGAGCGTTATAAGCTCCTCAATCTGACACCTGTCCGTTGCATCGGCAAGGCATCCGGGCCTCATCCCGTCGCCCAGAGAGAGCGTCACATCGTACCTCTTAGCAATCTCAAGCAGCCTGTCATAGTTCTCATACAGGGGGTTTTCCCTTTCGTTGTAGACCATCCACTCGGCAAGAAGAGCTCCTCCCCTTGAGACTATGTTCATTATCCTTCCCTCGTTTCTCAGCCTCTCAAGGGAGCTGAGCGTTACGCCGCAGTGAACCGTTATGAAGTCAACTCCGTCCCTGCAGTGCTTCTCTATGGTTTCAAACAGGTCGTCAACGGTCATCCTTCCGATAAACCCGTACCTCTCGGCAGCCTCCTTTGCAGCCTGATATATGGGAACCGTCCCCACCATCACGGGCGAGTTTTCAACGATGATTTTCCGCGTCTCATCTATGTTCTTCCCCGTTGAGAGGTCCATAACCGCATCTGCACCGTACCTGACAGCAACCCTGAGCTTTTCAAGTTCAAGGTCGATGCTCTCGATATCTCCCGACGTTCCGATGTTCGCGTTCACCTTTGTTTTCAGCCCCTTTCCGATTCCCCTCGGCTGAAAGTCCTCCCTTTCCCTGTGAATCTCGTTTGCCGGTATGACTATGGTTCCCTTAGAAAGGCCTTCCACTATGTAGTCGATATCCCTCTTCTCATACTTTGCAACGATCTCCATCTCCTTCGTTACCGTTCCTTTCCTTGCAAGCTCCTTAAGGGTTGCCATTATTCCTCCGCTTAAGTTTTATACCGGTACTGCCTCAAAATCCCCTTGAGCCATTCTGAAGCGAAAAATCTCTAAAGTTCTTTATCCTGTCGGAAAGAGATTTTTCGGCTGCTTTGCAGCCGAAGAATAACATCGAGCAGAATCCTTTTAGGCATCGGTATCACTTCCTCAGCCTTGACGATATCTCCTCCGCCACCTTCTTCCCGGACATGAGCATCCCACCGAAGACGGGACCCATCCTGTGGCTTCCGCACGTTGCGTTTGCTGCCATCCCGCTAACGTAAATCCCCGGGAAGACCTCCCTGCTGTTCCTTACCGTGTCCTCCTCACCGACGGAAGCCCAGAGGGGCTTCTCACCAACCACGCAACCGGTCTCGGTGTCAAGCCTTATTCCGGCTTTTCTCTGGAGCGTTGATACGACCGTTGCATCATGCCCGGTTGCATCAACCACGTACCTCGCGGTTATAACGAGCGGGTCAACCATGAGGTTGCTGCTGTCAGCGGCGCTCCAGTTTATGACAAGCCCGCAGACCCTGTAGCTTCCGTCCACCTTCTTGAGAACAACGTCCTCTGCCGTTACTCCGTTAAAAACCTTTGCTCCAGCCTTAACAGCTTTGGACGCAATGGTCGTTATCGATTCAACGGCATCGGCAACGTAGTACCCGGGCTGAAACTCCCTGTAGCTTATGCCGAACTCGTCAAGCACTCCCCTCCCCATCTCCTGAACCACTATCTCGTTGAAGAACATGGCTCCAGCCCACATTCCCCCACCGATTGAGAGCCTCCTCTCAAAGAGGGAAACCTTAAAGCCCTCCTTCGATAGGTAGTAGGCTGCAACAAGTCCGGATGGTCCGCCTCCGACAACGGCAACATCAACCTCAAGGTTGGACCTGAGCTTCTCAAAGAACGATGAGATGATGGCGTTTGAGATTGAAACTTCACTGAGCTCTTTCACCTTGAACCTCCATCGTTTATTAGCCGTGGAGGGGTTAAGGGAGGGCGCTGCCGCTCCCTACGCCGGTATTACCCGGATCAGGTTCCAAGGGTTGTTCCAGCGGAACTCTCAGGAGCAAAGCTCCACCCCTGCGGCTTAAGCTAAATTTATGTTTGCTCCTTGAGTTTGCAATCAAAACGCGTTTCAATTATAAT